>CAKUBN010000020.1 GCA_934643185.1 uncultured Eubacteriales bacterium | reverse complement strand
ATGTCGGACAGGGTCTCCGCGATGTAGATGATACCCACCAGAATCAGCAGCAGGGGGATATCCAGCGCGTAGGCCATGCCGCACACCACGCCGCCGAGGAACAGGGAGCCCGTATCGCCCATGAAGACCTTAGCCGGGTTGGCGTTCCAGAACAGGAAGCCGATCATGGCACCGACGATGGCCGCCGCGTAAAGCGAGAGACCCACGCGGTTCAAAAGCATGGCGATGACGGAGAAGACGAGTGCGACGACGAGCGTGACGGACGTGTTGAGACCGTCGATGCCGTCTGTGAAGTTCACGGCGTTGACCATGCCGACGATGAAGACGGCCGCCAAGATGTAGTAGAAGAAGCCGAGGTCAACAGCGCCGACAAACGGGATGATCGTTTCGGTGGTGCCGCCTGCAAGCGCGACGGAAAGCAGGTACGCGCCGACGATGATGAACTGCAAAATGAGCTTTTGGATCTCGGTAAGGCCGAGGTTGCGGTGCTTTTTGATGCTGATGTAATCATCGAGGAAGCCGACGATGCCGAAGCCCACGGCCATGAGCGCGCCCGCGATGACCTTAACGAGCATGAGCTGCGTTTCCGCGCCGCCGTTCAGCCACAAAAATGCGATGCAGATGACGGCCGCGACGGAGCTGCCGATGATGAACATGAGGCCGCCCATGGTGGGCGTGCCCTGCTTATTTTTGTGCCAGCTGGGGCCGACCTCGCGAATGGTCTGGCCGAACTTGATCTTGTGCAGAAACGGCACCATGAAGTGGCCGAGCAGCCCGGTGATGACCGCCGCAATGACGATTGCAAGGCAATACAGTACAATATCCATACGTTATGAACTTCCTTTCCTACCCTCTCAATGTATCTTTACTCTTCGCTGTTTGTTGAGGTGTTGCCCGCCGCTTCGACACCGCCGGAGCTGACGAACGAAATGCGGATGACGGAGCCGCGCTTGACCTTGGTGCCCTCCGCAATATCCTGACTTTGTGCGTAGCCGGACGTGCCGTCGCCCACAACGAGCACCTGCACATCGGCAAGGGTCGCCAAGTAGCGGCAGGTATCGATGTCATAGCCGATGAAGCTTGGCACCTCCACATATGTTTCGGGATCCGGCTCTTCGGTGTAAAGCGCGACCATGCCTTCCTTCGGGATAGATGCGCCCGGAGACGGCACCTGCACCGTGACGAGCGCGTCGTCTTCGGCGTCGCCGACGACCGTGCCGCTGAAGCCCTGCTCTTCCAGATGGCTTTTCGCTTCTGCCATGGTCATGCCAATGACGTTCGGCGCGGTAGCGGAGAGGTTTTCATATTCCGCTTCCGTATACTGCGGGTCTACGCCGAGGTACGGGAGCACCTCTTCCATGATGGCAGCGAAGATCGGGCCGGCCTGCGTGCCGCCGGACGCGCCGCCGATCTGCGGCTCGTCGTAGAAAACGAGCAAGGCGTACTGCGGGTCATCCGCCGGGGCGTAGCCGCCGTAGGAAACGACGTACTGCATGCCGCGGTCGTTGCCCTCTGCCAGATCCTGATAATACAGCGCGACTTTTTCGGACGTACCGGTCTTGCCCGCCACGCGGTAACCGGCGACATAGCCGTTTTTGCCGCTTTCGCTTGTGGCGTTTTTCTGAAGAATGTCCGTCATGCGCTTGGAGACATCTTCGGAGATGACCTGACGCTTGTAGCTGGTATCGGTCGTTTTGACGATGTTGCCGTCGCTGTCCAGCATGCGGTCTACGACGTGCGGCTGCACAAGGTAGCCGCCGTTTGCCACGGCTGCAATGGCCGTGATCATCTGGATTGGTGTGATGGAGAAGTTCTGGCCGAACGAAGACGTTGCAAGCTCGACGATATTGAGCTCGTCTTCACTAAAATACAGGCTGTCTGCTTCGCCGGGCAGGTCAATGCCCGTGCGCTGCGTAAAGCCGAAGGCTTCAAAGAAATTAAAGAACGTGTGGCGGCCCATTTTCTGACCCAGCCAGATCATGTACGGGTTGCAGGAATTGCAGATGCCGTCCACCAGCGTTTCCGTGCCGTGACTGTCGTGGTACCAGCAGCTGATGGGGTCAATGGTGGGGTCGTCAAACACCCACTGGCCGGTGCAGGTGTACGTGGATTCTTCGGAAGCCACGCCGGATTCCATCGCCATGGAGCCCGTGACCATTTTGAAAACGGAACCGGGGTAGTACGTATCGCTGACCGCCTTGTTTCGCCACTGCTTATTCTGCGCCTCGCCCCACATTTGGTCGGTGAGCTCATCGCGCAGCGTGGTGACGTCGATGCGCTCATATTCCGAAAGGGCCTTTTTCGCTTCCGCGCGCTCCTCGTCGGTCTCGGCGTTATCGATGGCGAGCTGCAGGGTGTTCAGCTCCTGCTGCTCCTTTTCCTGCGCTTTTTTCAGCGCTTCCTCCACCTTTTCCGGAATGGCGTCCTCGGCCTCCTGCGAAATGGTGAACGGGTCGTTCGGGTCGTAGTCGCCCTTTGTGGAAAGCGCCAAAATCGCGCCGGTCTTGACGTTCATCAAAACGGCGGTGCCGCCCTCCAGCGCGCCGCAGGCCTCAAGGCCCGCCTGCAGGTGCTTTTCTACGATGCTCTGTGCGGTCTCGTCGATCGTCAGCACAAGGTCGTAGCCGTCCTGCGCCTGCACGTATTGGTCGTATTGGAACGGCATGTCGTCGCCCTGCGCGTTCTTTGCGCTGACAAGGCGGCCGGCCGTGCCGGTAAGCTCATCGTCATATTCCGTTTCAACGCCCGCAAGGCCCTGGTTATCCGTGCCCGTGAAGCCGAGCACCGTGGAAGCCGTGGTGCCGTAGGGGTAATAGCGCTTGTAGTCCTCCATCAGCGTGATGCCGCGGCCGATTTTTTCGTCCTTGATCATCTGCACGATCTCGTCGCGCAGTTCGGTCTCCACCTTGCGCTTGACGTAGACAAAATAGCTGTTTTGCTGTGCCTTTTTTAGGACGGTGTCGTAATCGAGCCCTAAAATTTCGGAAAGGCCCTTCGCGATCTTCACGTCGTCGCCTTCACTGATGTAGTTCGGCTCCAGTGCGACCGTCCACACGCTGGCGCTCTGCGCCAAGACCTTCGTGCCCGTGGCGTCGTAAATGGTGCCGCGCGAGGGCGTAAGCTGCGTGGATTGCAAACTTTGGTCGACCGCATCGGTCTTTAAGGTCTCGCCGTTGACAAGCTGCAAGCGGACGAGGTTTGTAACAACGGCGCCGAACCCGAGCACCAGCACGAAGCCTAAAATGACCATTGTGCGCTGCCAGACGCCGGAACGATTTGATTTTGCCATGTAAAAAATGCCGTCCTTTCTGCTGCGCCCTTCATTCGCAGCCAAAAGTTGCCGTATACCGAAAAATGAGAGTTAAGAATAAACTCTCAACTCTCCTCTCAAATCCCCTCTGCCGGGGGCCGCATAACCCATTTGTATTCTCTCTTGCTGCAAAATAGCAGCGTATCCGCAAAAAATTCGTATGTACCTCGTGTTCGATCAGGAAAAGAGCGACTGCATGGCCTGCCAGATGCGATCTAACAGATTCGGCGTCTTTTCGGCCTGCACCACGGTGCCCTCATCGTTCTGCGTGAGGCTGATGTAGGAGGTCTGCCCGTCCGCTACCTTTTCCATGCCGAGCTTTTCGCGCGCGATCTGCTCAATCTCCTCGGTATTGAGCTTGGAGGCCGCCTGCATTTCAAGCTGAATGGCAATGCTTTTTTCCTGCGAAAGGCTCTCGTTCGTCGTGTTGATCTCATCGGTGAGCTCTGTAAGCTGCACCTGACTGAACACCACCGCGCCGATGGCGCTGACGATGACCAGCACCACCGCAAGGTTCATGAGCATTTTGACCGTGTTCGCACTGTGTCTGTGACTGCGGCGCAGCTTTTTTTCATCCAGCTCCACCACATTGTTCTTCTGTTTTTCTTTTTGGGGCGCTTTCGGCTCCGGAAGCTTCGGGGCCGCGCTGCCGTGATCTCTGCTGTCGAAAAGATCAAAATCGTATGCGTTAGATGTAGATGCCATTTTGTTTCCTCCTTTCGGAAACCTATCCCAACAAATTCAGCTGTATTCTCTCTAAATACCCGAATTTTTCAAAATCTCACAGTTTTTCAATGACGCGCAGCCTTGCGCTGCGGGCGCGCGGGTTTTCGCGGAGCTCTTCCTCGCTCGGCGCAAGACCCTTTTTGTAGATGAGCTTGCCCTTCGGCTTGTTGCCGCACACGCACACAGGGAAATCCTTCGGGCAGGTGCAGCCCTCGCACCACTTGTTCATCTGCTGCTTGACGATGCGGTCCTCCAGCGAATGAAACGTGATGACGGAAAGCCGGCCGCCGGGCTTTAACAGCCCAAATGCCGCCGTAAGACCTTTTTTGAGCGCATCCAGCTCGCCGTTTACCGCAATGCGCAGCGCCTGAAACGTTCTTCTGGCCGGGTGGCCCTCCGCGCGGCGCACCGCTGCCGGCACGCTTTCGCGGATGATCTCCGCAAGCTCCAACGTCGTTTCGATCGGTTTTTCTTCGCGCGCCTTCACAATGCCCTTTGCAATGCGCACCGCGCTTTTATCTTCGCCGTAACGGCTGATGATCTCGGCTAATTCCTGCCAAGACAAGGTGTTCACGAGGTCTGCGGCCGAGGTGCCGCTTTGGCTCATGCGCATATCGAGCGGGGCATCGGCGTGGTAGGAAAAGCCGCGCTCTGCGGTATCGAGCTGATAGGACGACACGCCGATGTCGAGCAGCACGCCGTCGACATTTACGATGCCGTGCTCAAGCGCGATCTTGTCCATATCGCAGAAGTTGCCCATGGCAACGACGGAGCCGGGGTATTTGCCGAGCCGCTCTTTTACAACGGCAATAGCGTCCGGGTCGCGGTCGATGGAAAGCAGCGTGCCCGTTGTCAGGCGCTGTAAAATCGCGCCGGAGTGGCCGCCGCCGCCCGCGGTGCCGTCTATATAGGTGCCTTCCGGGTCGATGTTCAAGGACTCGATGGTCTCTTTGAACAGCACCGGTTTATGCTCAAAATGAATTTCACTCATGATATATTTGTCCGGCGGAACGGATGCGTTCCGGCAGACACTCCTCATTGAACTTTACCCGAAAAAAGCCGGGCTGATGAGCGCCAAGCGGGGCGAAAAGGCAATGAAAATCCAAAGCCCATGCGGTTTTCCGCAGGGGTTTCGCTGCTTGCACGTCCATTATACCTTATCCCACATAGAAAATCAACCCGCGGCAAAAAAATTTATGTTTACCATGTTCGATGAAAAAGCGCGGATTTCCGATATTTTTCTTGGGTTTTGTTCGTATATTTTCCGATTTTTGGCAAAATAGCACTATGTTGAAAATTCTGTGCATTCTCATGCAAAAAAACTTTTGCAGTTTGTTCACATTCCCGGTTTTCGGAAGCGGCTCCGTTTACACGCTTTTTGTGGAAAACGTAGGTCATTTATAGAAAGGGCGGTGCTGCCGCCCTTTCAGGGAACCCATGCAACTGGGTTACCTTCTTAGTTTTTGGATAGGCAAAAGGATTTCGCCATTGCGAATGGCGACTTAGAGCGCTACCCTAAGAATCTACAAGTTTTCTCGAAGAAAACTTGACGAAAGACTTTAAGCTGCCGTTTCCGTTCGCTCATTTTAACAAAAACGGCAGCTCGCCCAGCTGCCGCGAACTGCCGTTTAAAACTCTTAAATTACTGCTGTGCGCTTGTGCCGTGGATGGACTGGCGGGTCTTTCTCAGCTCTGCAAGGTTTGCGCTCATGGCGTCGTCCGTGCGGCGGAGCAGGTCTTCCACGTAGTCGTTGGAAGCCTTCTGCATGCTGCGGAACTTCTCCTGCGTCTGTGCCATGATGTCGTTTGCCTTCGCCTGTGCCTGGCGTACGATCTCTTCCTGGTTGACAAGGGCCTTTGCTTTCTCCTCTGCGACGCGCACGATGGTCTCGGCCTCGCGCTGTGCCTCGCTGATGATCTGCGCGCGGTCTGCGACAATAGCCTTCGCCTTGCGCACTTCGGACGGGATCGCCTCGCGGATCTCATCTAAGATCTGCTTTGCGTCTTCGGTATCTATAAACGATTTGCCGCCTGCAAAGGGAAGGTGCCAGCCTTTCTCCAGTACGTCGGTCAATTCATCGATCAAATCTTCTACGGTTGCCTGCGTGTTGCTCATAAAAAATCCATTCCTTTCGTATTTTCAGCCGCTTTATTCCTGTGCCGTGCGGCAAAGTCTCTGATTTATTTTCTCTAAAAGGCACTCGGGCACAAAGTGGGAGATGTCCCCGCCAAAGCCCGCGATCTGCTTGACCATGCTGGAGCTTAAGAACATGTGCTCAATGCTCGTCGGCAGAAACACCGTTTCAAACTCCGGGTTCAGCTTTTTATTTGTGAGTGCCATCTGAAATTCATATTCAAAATCGGAAAGTGCGCGAAGGCCGCGGATGCTGGCGGCGGCATGCTTTTCGTTCACATAGTCCGCCAAAAGGCCGCGCACACAGTCTACCTCTACATTTTCCATATCGGCGGTGACGGCGCGCAGCATTTCCATGCGCTCCTCCACCGTGAAGCTCGCGCGCTTGTCCGGGTTCACCGGCACCGCAACAATGACCTTATCAAACATTTTGCATGCGCGCTTGATGATATCCAGATGTCCGAGCGTGACCGGGTCAAAGCTGCCCGGGTAGATCCCTATTCTCATTGATATACCGCCTTTTTGCGCTTACACCATGCTTTGATGGCGATACGCGGTCAGCAAGATTTTTCCGTAACGGTAGTCGCGCACGCGCACGAATTCGCCGGCCGTCTCCGGCAGCTCCTCGTCCGTGGGGTGCTCACAGATCACGATGCCGCCGCGGTTCATGTGCGGCGTGACCGCAAGGAGCGCTTTTTCGAGCGTGCCCGTGCGGTACGGCGGGTCGAGAAATGCGATGTCGAACGTCTCGGTGCAGCGCAGCAGATACGAAGCGTACTCTGCGTTCATCACCTGCGCCTCGTTTTCAAACCCTGTGGTGTGGATATTGTCCAGCACGATGCCGCAGGAAGCCTTGGCGCTGTCTACAAACACGGCGCGCTTTGCACCGCGGCTGAGCGCCTCCAGGCCGATCTGGCCGGAGCCCGCAAACAGGTCGAGAAATACGCGGCCCTCCAGATCAAACTGCAAAATGTTGAAAAGCGCCTCTTTTACACGGTCCGGCGTGGGACGCACGGCATCGCCCGGGAGGGTCTTTAATTTTCTGCCTCGGCGGGAACCAGTTATGATACGCACAGCCGAACACTCCTTTCACTCTTTGTGAAGCTGCGGCCGAAAAATACATTCGGACACACTTCAAGTTATTATCTCATTTGAATAGAATTCTGTCAACCATTTTTGCACAGTTTTTGCAGAGAAACGTCGAAAAATACGCGGGGACAACGTTATTCCCCATCGTTTTCTTCGCTGTGGAAATACCGGTAGACAGCGCGGGCAGCGGGGGCGTTCATGCCGGGCGTTTCCTCCAGCATTTCCTCCGTCGCTTCGCTGATGGCGCGGATGGTCGTAAAGTGCTTCATCAGCGCTTTGGCACGCGTTTCGCCGATGCCCGGAATAGACGTGAGCGTGGTGGAAATGGTCGCCTTTTTGCGCTGCTGGCGGTGGTAGCCGATGGCAAAGCGATGCACTTCGTCCTGAATACTCGACACCAAGGTGAACACCGCGCGGGTGGACTGAATGGCGATCTCTCCGCCGTCCTCCGTAATGGCGCGCGTGCGGTGCTTATCGTCCTTCACCATGCCGTACACTGGCACGTCGATGCCCATTTCGCGCAGGAGCGGGCGGATGGCGCCCACGTGCCCCTTGCCGCCGTCCAGCAGAATGAGATCCGGCAGTCTGCCGAAGCCCTCGGGCTTTTCGGCGGTGCGGTATTCCTCAAAACGACGGCGGATGACCTCGCGCATGCTGCCGTAGTCGTCCTGCCCGACAACCGTTTTGATCTTAAACTTGCGGTACGCGCTTTTTAAGGGGCGGCCGTTTTCAAACACGACCATGCCCGCGACGTTTTCGCCGCCCGCAAGGTTTGAAATATCGTAGGATTCGATATATTCCGGCGTTTTGGGCAGATTCAAAAGCTGGCGCAGCTCATCGAGCGCGGAGGTCTCTCTGCCCGTGGCGCGGCCCATAGCCTGCGCAAGCGCTTCTGCGGCGTTCGTGCGGCACATTTCCACAAGCTGCTTTTGCTCACCCTTTTGCGGAATGTAGAATTTCACGCGGCGCTCCGCCTTTTTCGTCAGCCATTCTTCAATGACGCCGTCGTCGTTGACGGGGCCGTCCATCGTGATGACGGGCGGGATCTTATCGCGCATGGCGTAATATTGCATGACAAACTCGCTGCGGATCTGCTCCGGCTCGTCGTCGGCGTTTAACAGGAACGATTCGCGGTCGTACAGTCTGCCGCCTGCAAAGCGGAACACCTGAATGCTCACCTTTTCGCCGCCGAGCACCAGCGCCATCACGTCCTGCTCCGGCACGCGGCTGGCGACGACCTTTTGGCGCTCTTTTAATTTATTGATGGCCGTAATACGGTCGCGGATGCGCGCGGCGAGCTCAAAATCGAGATTTTCCGCTGCCTCGTTCATCTTTTCCGTCAGCGTGCGCACAGAATCGCTTGTGCCGCCGCGGATGAAATCGAGCGCCTCCTGCACGGCTTCGTTGTATTCCTTTTGGCTCACGTGCCCGCGGCACGGGGCGCAGCACTGCTTGATGTAGTAGTTAAGGCACGGGCGGCCGCGGCCGATCTCCTGCGGGAATTTGCGCGTGCAGGACGGCAGACGGAAAATTTTGCGCGCTTCCTCCACGGTGTCCTTGATCGTCCACGCGGAAAGGTACGGGCCAATGTACTTTGCGCCGTCGTCCAAAACCTGCTTTGTCTCTGAAATGCGCGGCCAATCGCCCGCTGTCACCTTGATATAACTGTACCCCTTATCGTCCTTTAGGAGAATGTTATACTTTGGCTGGTGCTGCTTGATTAAACTGCTTTCCAAAATGAGCGCTTCAAACTCGCTGTCCGTTAAGATATACTCAAAATACTCGACGTTCGAGACCATGCGGCGCACTTTTTCATTGTGGTTTTTATCCGAGCCGAAATACTGGCTGACGCGGTTTTTGAGCGCCTTCGCCTTGCCGATGTAGATGATGGTATCATCGCGGCTGTGCATGATGTACACGCCCGGGTGAAGCGGCAGCTTCATCGCCTTTTTGCGCAGCTCCTTGATATGTGCCATTTTTTCTTCCGTAAGCTGTACCATGCGCACCTCCGAATACGTTAAGGAAAGAAGAAACGCCTACCGGAAATGCTCCGATAGGCGCCGTTTTGACAAGCTGAAATTATTCGGCGAAGCCGGATTCAACAAGAGCCACGAGGCTGTCAACAGCTTCCTGCTCGTCGGAACCATCAGCGATGATGTCGATCGACGTACCGCCGACGATACCCAGGGACAGAACGCCCAGCAGGCTCTTTGCGTTTACGCGGCGCTCATCCTTCTCGACCCAGATGGAAGACTTGAACTCGTTTGCCTTCTGGATGAAGAAAGTTGCCGGTCTTGCGTGGAGACCAACCTGATTCTGAACCAAAACGTCCTTCTTAACACACATTGCGATTCACTCTCCTGTAAGTAATGCATTACATACTCTAAATGTCAAACATGATCCTAAAGCTCAAAATGCTTCAATATAAGTTATTATAGCATAATTTGTCCCCCCGTCAAGCGGGGTACCCCATTTTTGGATATATGCCCGTGGCATATCGCTATGGAACTATCCGTGTTTGTGCATTTTGCTCTGCTTGTTGAAAACATTTCGTAAAATCAGTTCGCCACAGAGGGTTAAACGTTCCTAAAATCCGCTTATTTTCTGCCGAAAGCGCGCTTTTCTTCCTCGGTCAGCTCGGCTTTTTCAAAGAGGTCCGGGCGGGCCTTCTGCGTGACGCGCAAGGATTGCTCGCGCCGCCACTTTTTAATGTTTTCGTGGTGGCCGTTTAAAAGCACCTGCGGCACCTCTCTACCACGCCAAACGGAGGGGCGGGTGTATTGCGGATATTCCAAAAGCCCGTCGTAGTGGCTTTCTTCCTCAAAGCACACGTCTTCGGAAAGCACGCCGGGTAGCATGCGCGCCACGGCGTCGGTGAGGATCACGGCGGGCAGCTCGCCGCCCGTCAGGACAAAATCGCCGATGGAGATCTCCTCCACGTCGTATTCCTCCAAAACGCGCTCATCCACACCCTCATAATGCCCGCAAAGCACGATGATATTCTCGTTTTTGGCGAGCTCCTTCACTTTTTCCTGGTCTAAAACCCGTCCGCGGGGGGACATATACACAATATGCGGGCGCACGGCGGTTTGTTCGATGATCTCGTCAAACGCCGCAGAGATGGGCTGCGCCATCAAAAGCATGCCCTTGCCGCCGCCGAACGTGCAGTCATCCACGCGCTTGTGCACGCCCTCGCCGTGGTCGCGCAGCTGGTGGCAGCACACCTGCAAGTACCCGCGGGCGCGCGCACGGCCGATGATGCTCTCGTTTAAAATGTTCTCGCACATTTCGGGGAACAGCGTCACAATATCAATCCGCATCCGCTGCCTCCCCGGCGTTCACGGTCTCTGCGCCGTCGCCGAAAATACCCGGAATGGGCTTTACGAACAGCTTGCCGCTTTCAATGTCTGTCTTCGCGATCATGGCGTCCACGGCGGGGAACAGAAATTCCTCGCCCGTGCCGTTTACAATGCGGTACACGTTGTTCGCACCGGTCTCGAAAACGTCCTGCACCGTGCCGTATTCCGCGCCCGTTGCGTCATCGATGACATGAAGGCCGATGAGATCTTCCACGAAGTAGCGGTTTTTCGGCAGGCGCACATCGTTTCGGTCAAGATATAGAATTTTGCCCCTGTACAGGTCGGCCTGTGTGGCGCTTTCCACGCCCTTTAAGCGCACTAGCAAAAGGCTTTTGTGTACGCGGGAAGATAGGAGCCCGGCATCCGTTTTGCCGCCGTCAAAATACAGGGTCTTCACTTTTTTCAGAAAATCGGCGGAATCGCACCACGGTTCCACGCGCATTTCGCCGCGTACGCCGTGCGTACCCACGATCCTTCCCGCTTCCAGAAATTGTTTTTTCATGTGTTTTCCTCGGCTCTGCCGCAGCGAAAGCCTTCCTCTCTTTTAATATAAAAAGGACGCACGAAGCCCGTGCGTCCCTCTTTCGATCAATCGATCTCAACAACGACCTTTTCGCTGCTGCGTGTTGCTGCGGCACGCATAACAACGCGAATCGCTTTCGCAATGCGGCCCTGCTTGCCGATTACTCTACCCATATCCTCTTCCGCAACGTGAAGATGATAGACGACGGAACCGTCTTCCTTGGGCTCATCGAGTGTAACGGAAACCTCTTCCGGCTTTTCAACAAGGCCCTGCGCGATGATTTTCAGTAATTCCTGCATAAGATTGTTCCTTTCTCAAACGAGAAGACGGGCAATCAGATAACACCGTGCTTCTTGAACAGTGTCTTAACGGTATCGGTCGGCTGTGCGCCCTTTTCCATCCAAGCCTTTGCCTTTTCCGGATCAACCTTTACAACGCTCGGCTCTTCCATCGGGTTGTAGTAGCCGATTTCCTCAATGAAACGGCCGTCTCTCGGGTAACGGGAATCTGCAACAACGATGCGGTAGAAAGGAGCCTTCTTAGCACCCATTCTGCGAAGTCTGATCTTAACCATGGTAATTTCCTCCATATTATAAAAAATAAGTTTTATCTATTAACCAACGATTCGTCGGCAATATTTACAATTTAAATATACGTCTTGCGGCAGAAACAAATGAAGTTCGTTTCTTTATCGCATTTACATTGGGAAGCCGCCCATGCCACCCATATCCGGGCCGCCGAAACCGCCCATGCCGCCCATACGCGCCATTATTTTCTTGCCCTTTTTGCCGCCGAACTGCTTCATCAGCTTCTGCATCTGCTTGAGCTGGTTGCAAAGACGGTTGACGTCTTCCACCTTCATGCCGCAGCCTGCCGCGATGCGGCGCTTGCGGGAAGCCTGCAAAAGCTCCGGCTTTGCGCGTTCTTCGGGGGTCATGGAAAGGATGATCGCCGCGTTGCGGTCCATAATGCGGTCGTCAATGTCCATTTCATCGAGCTTCGAGCTGTTGATGCCGGGCAATTTCGAGAGGATGCCCTTTAACGGACCCATCTTCTTCACCTGCCGGAACTGCTCCAAGAGGTCGTTGAAGTCCATCTTGTTCTGCATCATGCGCTCTGCGGTGCGCGCCGCGGACTTTTCATCGATCTTCGCTTGTGCGTCTTCGATGAGGGACAGCACGTCGCCCATGCCGAGGATACGGCTCGCCATACGGTCGGGGTGGAAAACCTCGAGGTCGTCAATCTTTTCGCCCGTGCCGGCGAACTTGATGGGCTTGCCGGTGATGGCCTTAACGGAAAGCGCCGCACCGCCGCGGGTATCGCCGTCGAGCTTTGTTAAAATCACGCCCGTGATGTCGAGCAGATCATCAAACGACTTTGCGACGTTCACGGCCTCCTGGCCGGTCATGGCGTCCACCACGAGCAGAATGTCCGTGGGGTTCACCGCTTCTTTTATATTTTTCAGCTCATTCATGAGCGCTTCATCGATCTGCAGACGGCCTGCGGTATCGATGATGACGTAATCGTTGCCGTAGTCGCGCGCGTGGCGAACAGCCGCCTGCGCGATCTTCACCGGGTCTTCGGTGCCCATCTCAAAGACGGGTACGCCGGCCTGTGCGCCCACGACCTGTAACTGCTTGATTGCCGCCGGGCGGTAAATATCGCCTGCAACGAGCAACGGACGGCTGCCGCGGCTTTTCAGCATTTTCGCAAGCTTTGCGCTGTGCGTCGTTTTACCGGCGCCCTGCAAGCCGCACATCATGATGACAGCCGGCGGGTGCGCGGGCATTTTCAGCCGCTCTTCGCTGCCGCCCATCAAAGCCGTCAGCTCTTCGTTGACGATCTTGACGACCATCTGCGCGGGGGTGAGGCTTTCCATAACGTCCTCGCCCACGGCGCGTTCCGTAATGCGCGCGGTAAAGTCCTTTGCGACCTTGTAGTTGACGTCGGCTTCGAGAAGCGCCAAACGCACCTCGCGCATGGCCTCCTTAACGTCGCTTTCCGTCAGCTTGCCTTTGTTTTTTAACTTTTTAAACGCGTTGCCGAGCTTATCGGCAAGACCTTCAAACGCCATGTAAAAATCCTTTCAGAGCCGCGCCGCTCAGTCTGTCAGCTTCTTTGCGGAGCGCAAAATGCTCTCCACGTTCTGCCGAATGACCGGGTCGCCGCCGTTCTTTTCGTTTTCCGCTTCGATCTGTAACGCGTGGTCGCAGATCTGCGTCAGTTCTTCCTGCACGCTGCGGAAGCGCTTTGCAAGACCCAACCGTTCTTCCATTTCAAGAAGCTGCTGTTCGGCACGCTTGATGCCGTCGCGCACGCCCTGCCGCGTGATGCCCTTCTCCTCTGCAATCTCCGCTAAAGAAAGGTCTTCGTTATAATAGCATTCCACGACCTCGCGCTGCTTTTCGGTGAGCATGTCGCCGTAAAAATCCAGCAGGAACGTGATGCGCAGATCCTTTGCCATAGTTCGCTCCGTTTCCGGGCGTTTCCAATTTCAAGCGCCCTGCTGTAAAGTTTTTTTCTTTACAGCTTTTGTATTATACAATAGACGCCCCGCTTTGTCAAGCATTTTCGCCGTAAAAATGCGCCTACAGCGGCACGCTTCCTTTATAAAGTGTGCCGCAATGCGATACGCCTGCAGCGTATGGTTTGGCTTCACTGTGCTATTTGGCTTGCGCCTGATGTTATCGCTCTGCGGGAAATTTTGCGCACGACATACATCATCAAAAACAAAGCCCATGATTTTTGCATAACGTATGCTTTACAAACCCAGTTTTGCATGGTATATTTATTCGTATAGCGCAAACGGGTGTATTTTGCAAGCTCACTCGTCTGTGCTTGCATTCAGTTCCGTTTGGCGGAGATTTTCTCTGTGCGGCGGGATACGGAAGGAAGCGAAATTTTGATTTACTTTAACTGTGATTACACCGAAGGCTGCCACCCGAACATTTTAAAGCGCTTTTGTGAAACGAATATGATGCAGACTGTCGGCTACGGCGAGGACGAAATTTGCGATTTGGCGCGCGCGAAGATCCGTAAAGCATGCGGTCGCGAGGACGTGGACGTGCATTTTCTCGTCGGCGGCACGCAGACGAATGCCACCGTTATTGCAGCGATTCTTCGCCCGCACCAGGGGGCGCTGAGTGCGGACACCGGACACATCAACGTGCACGAGACCGGCGCGGTGGAAGCGACGGGTCACAAAGTGCTGCCTCTGCCCTCCACCCCGGACGGCAAGATCACCGCAGAACAGGTGGAAAACGCCTATCTGGCGCACGTGAACGATGCCTCGTTTGAGCACATGGTGCAGCCGAAGCTCGTTTACATCTCCCTGCCCACGGAAAACGGCGGGTTATATTCCAAAGCGGAGCTGACCGCCTTGCACGATGTCTGCACGCGCTGCGGGCTGTACCTCTTTATTGACGGCGCACGTCTCGGCTACGGCCTGACGGCTCCCGAAAATGACGTGACGCTCGCGGATCTCTGCGCGCTTTCCGATGTCTTCTACATCGGTGGCACGAAGGTCGGTGCTTTGTTCGGCGAAGCGGTCGTAATCACGAACCCGGCGCTCAAAACGGATTTCCGCTACCACATCAAGCAGCGCGGCGGCATGTTGGCTAAGGGCCGTCTGCTCGGTATTCAGTTTGACGAGCTTTTCACGGACGATCTTTATTTCAAGATCAGCGGAAAAGCCGTGCGGCAGGCAAAGCGCATTGCAAAAGCGTGCGAAGATGCGGGCTGCGCGTTCTTTGCCCCCTCGCCGACGAACCAGCAGTTCCCCATTTTCCCGGATACTGCGCTCGAAAAGCTCGCGGAAAAGTACAAGTACTCCTATTGGGCGCGCGTGGACGAAACACACAGCGCCGTCCGCCTTTGTACAAGCTGGGCGACGACGGACGAAAACGTGGACGCACTCTGCAAAGACATTGCGTCCGTCATGGCAGAATAACGCCGGACTGCGGCTTTCTGCCCCGTTTAGAGGAGGAAAACCCGTATGAAGTTATTTGAAGAACTCACCCAGCTGCACGGCGTCAGCGGCTACGAGACCGCCGTTGCAGACTATATTAAAGAAAAGTTAGCCCCGCTTGCTGACGACATTACCACCGACCCAAACGGCAGCGTCATCGCGTATTTTAAGGGCACAGGCGAGCACAAAAAGCGCATTGAGCTCGCCGCCCACACCGACGAGATCGGTTTTCAGGTCATCAAAATCGAAGAGGACGGCCGCATCATGTTCAAGGAGCTCGGCTGCTGCTGGACGTTTACAACGTACCAGAGCCGCGTCCGCTTCCGCAACGGCGTTGTGGGCGTCGTCGCAAGCCGCATCCCGCCGGAAAAGCTGAGCGCAGGCGGCTACAAGCGTTATACCGATTGCTACATCGACATCGGCCTGCACAGCAAGGAAGAAGTCCTTAAATACGTCGATGTCGGCGACGTCGCGTGCTACGAGGGCCCGTATACGGAGCTCGCCCCGGGCTACATCACCGCAAAGGCCATCGACGACCGCGTCGGCTGCTACATGCTGCTGGCGGCGATGATGAACGTCAAGCGCCCGAAAAACGACATCTACCTCGCGTTCACCGTGCAGGAGGAGGTCGGCACGCGCGGCGGCCAGGTCACGGCGCAGCGCATCCAGCCGGACATCGGCGTCGCGGTGGACGTCACCCCGTGCCACGACCGCCCGGGCGACCTGGAGGGCAGCAACGCGCTCGACCACGGCGTCGCGATTAAAATTTCCGATACCGGCTCCATCAGCGACGAAGGTCTCGTGAACAAGTCCATCGCGCTGTGCAAGGAGCACAACATCCCGTACCAGAAGGACGTCATTTACGTCGGCGGCACAGATGCAGGCGCCATGACGCTTGTCGGCGGCGGCATCAAAACGATTGGCTTCTCGGTCGTCACCCGCTACACCCACGGCCCGAACGCCATCGTAAGCCAAAAGGACATCGAAGCCACCGTAAAGCTGCTCGAGCTTTTCATGAACGCAGACTTCGAGTAATTCAAAACAAAAAATCAGCGGCGCACAGAGCTTTTGACCCTGTGCGCCGCTTTTCTGTTCTTCAGACGGAGCAATGAATAAAGTTTTTGATCCAACTTTTTTCAAAAAGTTGGTGGAATCCAAGGGTGAAACCCTTGGTCGGCGTCCGCAGACGACGAAACACCTTTTGCCTCACCAAAAGTCAGGAAAGGAAAGTGTAACAGTCCGGTGGACTGTTACACTTAGGGAAACCCTACTAAGGGGTTTCCCTAAAGGCGGCATACGCCGCCTTTCAAAATCAATATCCCATCTCCAGCTTCGGCACTACGACCGGCTTGCCGGGGGCGCTGAAATCCCAGTGCATCTCGTGGCGCTCAAAGTAGCCGATGACCTTGCCGTCATTGTCGCGCACGGGCACGAAGAACTCTCGCTCGCCCTTCGGCTCGTTCACGGCTTCCAGCATTTCACCCTCGCCCGCATCGGCGCGCGCCAAAAACGCTTCGATCTTCACCCGCGCGTTTTCATTGTGGCAGCAGAAAATGCTCTTTCCAATCTGCACCACGTCGCCGTAGCGCTCCTTGGCCGCCTTGTTGATGAATCGCACCGTGTGCGTGCGGTCGCAGAAAATGACCTCATACGGGTACGCGTTCAAAATCGATTTTAAAACGTCCATGTTCAGTTCCATTTGATACAACTCCTTTGCCTTATCTCAAAGCGTTTTCAAAAAACGCTTCTGGTCTTTTTCGTCGGTAAAGCCGTTCGCGCGGTAAAATTCATGCGCACCCGTGCGGCTCATGCCGGAATTTAAATGTACTGTGACCGCCATCAGTCTTCCTCCTCATATTCCACGTCCGGGCGGGTGATGGCGATCGGCACGCCGTTCACCTGCACGCCCGCGCCGGCGGGGATGAGGATATACGGTGCGCCGTCAATGTAGCGCGTTTCGATCCACTCGCTGTACTCGGGGTCCACGCGGATCTGCACCTCCGGCGTTTCGATCTCGAACTTCTTCGTCTCCACAAGGTTGCGCGGGCTTAAAGCCGCGTCCGCGCCGAACTGCTCCGCGCAGGCTTCCTCAAATTTTTCGGCCTTCTCGCCCGGCACGCCGCAGGCAGTCAGCATCGTTTTCATCGTGCGGCCCGTGATCGTCAGCGGCTCCGGGTCCTTGCTCGCCTTGTGCTCCTCGATCATCCCGCACAAACGGCTGTGCACGGTCTGCACGACGTCTAAACTGCACGCGTCGCTGAGGGCATCGCCCAAAATCGTGCCGAACGTCGTCTTCTGCTCCTCCGCGGGCATGGGTGCCTCGCGGTTGAACACCGCGTCGATGAATTCATCGTAGCTTTCCGAAGCGCTGCGGCAGTAGTACATGGCGCTGTAAATATCGGCGCTGCGGTCGGTGAACGACGGGAACAAAAAGCCCAGCTGCGGCGCGGAAACAAGCCAGTCAATGTCGCGGTTATGGAACGTATTTTCCGGCACATCGTACCCCAAAACGGGCTTTGTCTGTTTCACGGGGCAGACGGTGCACAGAATATAATTATAGATATTCTCCGAGGCGTCCTCCAGCGTTTCGCCGTCCTTTGCGCGGTACGGCACGTCGTATGTATCGTTCGCGAGCAAAATGAGATACGTGCCCTCAGGCCGGTACGACGCGATGACCTTCTCAAAAAACGTCTGCACGGCTTCTTCGTCGGTGAGCTTTGAGTCGCGCAGCGCCATCAGCAGGCGGTGCTCGTCGCTGTCGACGACCTGCGCGGTCGTAAACGACATTTCGATGAGATTTTTGCCGAGCGTGCCGGAAAGCGTACGGCGCAGCACCGACAGCATATTTTCGCACTCCTCCTGCGGCAGCAAGGAAAGCGGCTGGTCGAACTGCGAGACGATCTCCTGCTTTTCGTTGACGTAGCACCCGCGCACGTGGGTGATATTGCTTTTATCCGCCTTAAACCGGCGGCGGATCTCCGAAATTTCTTTTTCGTTCATTTTGGTGTCCTCTTATTTTTGATTTTATTTTTCTGTAAACGCATTAAAATTGCTTTTGAGATAGTTTTTGTGCGGTTTCGGGGCTTTTTATGAACTTGCGCGGCAAGTTCATCGGGGAACCCCTTGATAGGGTTCCCCGGGTAAAACAGTCCACCGGACTGTTTTACCTCCCCTCCTGATCTTTGGGCAGGCAAAAGTGTTTCGAGCTCTGCGGAGCTCGACCAAGGGCGCTGCCCTTGGATTCCGCCGCCTTTGAAAAGGCGGGCGAAACTTTTAACCATACTTATCACAGGCTGTGCAAAACTTTATTCGTCGCCCCGCCATGCTTTATTTTACCTGTTTGATACACACCTGTCAATTCACTTCTCCTCCCAAAAACCGTTGCGCGCGCTCCGAATCTGCGGTAAAATAACCTCATAACCCCAATTTTTCTCCGAAAGGAATTTTAATATGTCCGCTTCAAAACCCACTCCCGTCCGCGGGCGGTTTGCACCCAGTCCCTCGGGGCGCATGCACCTCGGTAACCTCTGCTGTGCGCTCCTTGCGTGGCTTTCCGTGCGCAGCCAAAACGGCGAGATGCTCCTGCGCATCGAGGACCTCGACCCCGACCGCTGCACTCTTGAAAAAGCCGAGCTTTTAATGGACGATCTTTCGTGGCTTGGCCTCACTTGGGACGAGGGCCCCGGCCACGAGCGCGCCCATTCTCCCTACTACCAAAGCGCCCGCCGCGAGCTGTACGAATCCGCGTTAAGCGAACTCCGCGAAAAAAACGATGTTTACCCGTGCTTTTGCACCCGCGCGGAGCTGCACGCGGTCTCCGCGCCCCACGCGGGCGACGGCGCATTCCGCTACCCCGGCCTCTGCCGCAACTTATCCCCCGCCGAAGTCGAAGAAAAAAGCCGCACGCGCCGCCCAAGCTTACGCTTCCGCGCGCCGGAGGGTGCCGTCACGTTCAATGACCTCTACTGCGGCCCGCAGAGCATCGACGTTCAATCCACATTCGGCGATTTCATCGTGCGCCGCAGCGACGGCGTGCACGCCTATCAGCTCGCCGTCACCGTAGACGACGCGTTAATGGGCGTGACGGAGGTCATTCGCGGGCGCGACCTGCTCCCCTCCACCGGCTGCCAAATGCAGCTCTTTCAAGCGCTCGACCACGCCCCGCCGCGCTATGGGCACATTCCGCTGCTCGTCAATAAGGAAGGCCGGCGTTTAAGCAAGCGCGAACGCGACCTCGACATCGGCGTTCTGCGCACACGTTTCACGCCAGAGGAACTCCTCGGCCGCATGGCAAATTTGCTCGGTCTGCTCGACCGCCCGGAGAAAATCACCCCAACGGAGCTCATTCCCGTTTATAAAGCGTGGTTCACCCGCACCGGCACGCCGAAATTCCCGGAAAATTGCGTCGTCCCCGACAATTTTGCCATAAAATAACCCGCAAATTTTCCATCGCTCCCCATAATTTTGATTGACGCTTAATTGTGTATATGGTATAATTTAAATTGATATGTGAATTTATTTTTCACAAATTTGTTACGATTGGGGAAGTTTACATGAAAGTCAACATCGGTACATATTCCTTTGGCGGCATCGCGAGCTATCTTGGCCTCGGGCCCACACTGCTTGAGAAGTTCAAGACCATCGCGTCCCTCGGCTTCACAGGCGTCGAGCTGCTGCCGGTCGACCTTGATAACGACATTGAGGACATCAAAAAGTGGCTGAAAGAGACCGGCCTCGAGGTCGTCTCCATCCACGCAGAGCCGACGGAGGAGATCGTCAAGAAGATCGCCGAGCTCGGCGGCAAGGCCGTCATCTGGGCGGGCACGCCGTTCTGCAACAAGGCAGAGGCCATCGAAGTCGCGCATAAGCTCGACGAAATGGCAGAAATGGCAGAGCCGTACGGCATCAAGATCGGCTACCACAACCACAGTCAGGAATTCTTCATGGATGAGGGCAAAACGCTGCTGGAGCACCTGCTCGACAACAGCACAAAGTGCTATTCGCAGCTTGACTGCGGCTGGGCACAGAACGGCGGCTGCTACCCGCCTTCGTTCATCCGCCGCTATAAGAACCGCTTTGTCGCCATCCACGTAAAGGAAAACAGCAAGGTGCAGGGCCCGGGCCCGAGACCGGCTTCCCGCCACGCAGAAGACGGCGGCCACGGCAATCCGTTTGCAAACGTCAAGGAAATGCCGCTTGAAGAGCGCCAGAAGATCTTAGACGGCTTCAACGCACAGGCAAATAGCCCGGAGGGCAAAAAGCGCTTTGAAGTGCAGTGCCCCATGGGTGCGCCGGAGTCCAATATGAACTGGCAGGAGATCAAAAACGCACTCGACGAGCAGGACTTTGAAGCGTTCTGGGTCGTAGAGCGCGAAGGCTTCTACGACGAGCACGATAAGTGCATCGCCGACGACGCAAAATGGATCAAAGAGAACATTCACTAAGATAAAGCGAGGGCTTCCGAAAGGAAGCCCTTTTCTATTGGTAAGCGCGGTTAAAAATCTTACTCAAAGCGCCGTAAACCACAACGCCGCAACGCTAAAAGTTTTTGATCCAACTTTTTTCAAAAAGTTGGTGGAATCCAAGGGCAACGCCCTTGGTCGAGCTTCGCAAAGCTCGAAACACCTTTTGCCTACTAATATAATTTATCCTCTCCCGGCGTAGCCGGGAGAGGATTTTCTCTTATTGAGCTTGTGTTTTATGCATTTTCAAGGTGATTTGTACAACTTGCGTATTTAAAAACTCGCGATACTTTTTCTTTGCTAAAACCTGCGTATATATATAAAAGGGCGGTCTTGTGACCGCCCTTTCAGGGAACCCATGCAACTGGGTTCCCTACATTTTGAATGTCCCCCGGACATTCAAAACTACCTTCCTAGTTTTTGTGAACGCAACAGGATTTCGCCATTTGCGAATGGCGACTCAGGGCTCCGCCCCGATGACCCCAAGTCGAACGTATACGTTCGACTTTCGCCTATTGAAAAGGCGGGCGAAACTTCATTCGTCGCTCCGCTATCGTTACCGCAAGCTTTGCGAAACTTTACGCCGCCTGCTTCTTATGGTGCCCATGCTTTTCCCTGAACGCCGGCAGCGCTTCCATGCCCTGCGGCGTAACGGGGCGCACCCATTTGCCGGAGTACATATGCCGCTGCATCAAAATAAGACGAATCGGCTCATCGATATAGCAGCACGCAAACACAATGAGGAACGGCGCTTTCCACACAAGGCCCGTCAGGCACACCAGCGGCAGCACCATCGCGTACATAAACGCAATTTCGCGGATTGTGCCGAACGCCGCGTCGCCCGCGGCTCTATACGTATCGTTCTGCACCCAGTTGCACATGCGAATAACCGCCGCCACGCAGTAAATCATCAGCATGTGCGAACCGATCTCCATCGATTCGCCGGAAAGACTCATCGCGGAAAGCAGCGGCTTGTGGATACCGAGCAGCACCAGACATACGCACAAAATCGTGCTGCCGCACAGGAACACAAGGCGTTTTGCGCGCTCGTAGGCTGCGTCCAACTCGCCGGAGCCCACGCATGTGCCGACCAAAACGGAAGCCGCATTTGAGAAACCGGCAAAGAAGCTGATGACCATGCCCTCCAGCGTGCGGAACACCGCGATGGCCGCAATGGCCTGTTCGGACTGTCTGCCCAAAACAACGTTGATAACCATGTTGCCCACGCCGATGAGCACTTCGTTGCAGATGATGGGAAAGCACTTGACGAAGTAGATTTTCACCTGCTTCTTATTCCAGCGGAAATGCTTTTTAAAGTGGAACAGATACGGGTACTTCTGCGCACGCGCCAAAATCAAAATGACCAAAACGTTGATAACCGCCGCCAAGGATGTTGCCAGCGCCGCGCCGCGCACGCCCATCTCCGGCAAGCCGAACTTTCCGTAAATGAACACCCAGTTAAGAAAAATATTCGATGCTACCGAGGCGATTGACGCAAACAGCGGAATACGCACGCGCTCCGTAGAGCGCAGCAAAGCGCTCATCGCCATGGAGAATACCTGCACCGGGTAGCCAAAGCCGATGATACGCAGGTATTCCGTGCCGATCACCTGAATGCTCTCCTTATCCGTATAGAGCTTCATGACCGTTTCCGGCGCAAAAATCGCAAAGGCGCCAAACGTAAGGCCAACGATCATCATGCAGGTCAGCGTCAGGCCGTAGGAATGGTCGATGCCGTCATCATCCTGCGCGCCCCAATATTGCGAGAAAAACAGCATGCCGCCGCCAAAAAAGCCCCAGTACCCGGCAAACATCAGCGAGGAAAACTGCGCGCACAGTCCAACCGCGCCCACGGTCGTTTCACCCAGCGGCGCGATCATCATGGTGTCGATCATGCTGCCGGTCGTCGTCAGCATGTTCTGCAGCGCCACCGGTATCGCGATGATCGCAAGGTTCTTCAGAAATTGTTTCCACGCAAAGCGTGATTTCGTTTTCATGAGTACTTTCTCCCCAAAACATAAAAAATTCGGCCTGTGCCGTAAAAATCAGCGCCGTACCCAACGCGGCGCTTTGGCATTAGTATACCGCATTTCACAATAGACTTCAATCCTTATTCCGTCGAATTTGCCCGCTTTTTATAACAATTCCGACATGTTTTCGACATTTTCATCGCTCGCAAAACAAAAATTTGACCCCCTGATGCACCGCAAAGCAATGACGGAGGAAACGTCGGCTTTGCGGGCCTTCAGGGGGTCGGCAAGTGTAACTTGTTTATTCAGTTACGTGCGCAGGGGCATTACTTCTTCGCCCCGATCAGCGGGTGGAAGCACATGACCTTTCTGACGTCGTTCAGATAGGTCTCGCCCGGGCGCGACTTTCTGCATTCGTCCGTCGCATAGGGGCAGCGCGGTGCGAACTTGCAGTAGGTGATGGAATATTCCTTGGACTCCATATCCGGCATCGCCATGTCGTCATCCGCCCACTTGTCGCCGATGCGCGGCACAGCGCTCATCAAAAGCTCGGTGTACGGGTGTGCAGGCTCGTCCATGATCTCCTTTGCCGGGCCATACTCAATGAGGCAGCCGCGGTACAGCGTTGCAATGTAATCCGATACATAGTAAGCCGTGGAAAGGTCATGGGTGATGTAGATAAAGGAGACCTTGTACTTATCCTTCAGCTCCTTGAACAGGTTGACGATGTTCATTTTCATGGAAGCATCGATAGCAGCAACCGGTTCGTCGGCGATAATCAGCTTCGGGCGGGTGATGAGCGCACGCGCAATGGAAACACGCTGCAGCTCGCCGCCGGAGAACTGGGTGGGGTATTTGCCCTTCACGACCGCCAGAGAGAGACCGACGCTCTTCAGGGCTTCATCTACAAGGTTTGTAGCTTCTGCTTTGTTTTTCGCAATGCCAAGGCGCAGCGCCGTGTTGAACAGGTAAGAGTCTACCGGCTTACGTGCGGAGAAAGACTCATACGGGTTCTGGAAGATCGGCTGCACGTCCAGCTTGAACTGCTTTGCGTTGTAGCTTTTCTTATCGAGGTAAGATTTGCCGTCCAGCACAATGTCGCCCATATCCGGGTTGTGCAGGCGCAGGACCATCTTACACAGCGTGGACTTGCCGCAGCCGGATTCGCCAACAACGGAGAGGATGACCGGCTTATCGTTGTCGATGGAAAGCGTAACGTCGTCAACGGCAACAAGCTTTTTGCCGCGGATCATACCGCCTACGCGGAAGATCTTGCTGACGCCCTTGATCTCAAGCAATTTATCAGCCATTCTTCTCTCCCTCCTTCTTCAGCAAATGGCAGGCTGCAAAGCGGCCCGGCTTAACTTCGATGAACTCCGGGATCTCCTGGCGGCAGCGGTCCGTAGCATGCGGGCAGCGTGCTGCGAAACGGCATCCCGGAGGCGGGTTCTTCAGTGCTGGCGGACGACCCGGAATACCGACCTTCTGGCTCTTATCGCCAACGCGCGGCAGAGAGTCGACCAGCATCTTTGTATACGGATGGATCGGGTCATTAAAGATCGCATCGGTCGGGCCAAGCTCGATGATGCTGCCGGAGTACATGATCGCCATGCGGTCCGTGATCTGGTAATGAACGCCCATATCGTGGCTGACGATGACCATGGTGTTTTTCAGCTGCTTCTGCAAACGCATCAGCATCTTCAAAATACCCTTCTGCACAACAACGTCCAGAGCGGTGGTCGGTTCGTCGGCAAGCACAACGTTCGGGGACATAAAAGTCGCAAGTGCAATGATAACGCGCTGGCGCATACCGCCGGAAAGCTGGAACGGATAAGATTCCAGAATATCCGGGGAAAGGTTCAGTTCCTCAAGGTACTGCGCAACGCGAGCAAGGGTCTGCTCTTTCGTCTCATTCTTGCGGTCTTCCTGCGGGATAGAATCCAAAAACTGCTTTTTCAGGCGAACGATCGGGTTCAGAACGCTCTGCGCAGCCTGCGGAACGTAAGAAATGTTGTTCCACCAGGTCTTCTGAATGTTGCCGGATTCAAAGGAGAAGGGTTGTCCATTCTTTTCGCCGCTGAGGATAACCTTACCTTTGTCGATCTCCAGCGGGAACTCGATAATATCGTAGAGGGTCTTCAGCAGTGTGGTCTTGCCGCAGCCGGATTCACCGGCGATGCCGAATATCTCGTTATCGTGGATCTCAAAGTTCAGGTCGTTAAGGACGTGAACGTCACCGTCGATGAGCTTGTAAGAAGTGGACAGATTTTCGACTTTTAACATATTCGTTACCTGCCTCTCTTCATGGATAAGTAATCGTTATAGCCCGTAATGAGTAAGAACAGGCCGACAAACAGAATAACCGTTGCAACGATCGGTGCGCCGATCCAGAGATACTGCTTGTTGAAAATTGCGTTGTAGCTTCTTGCCCACTGAATCATGTTACCGAGGGAGACAAGGTTGCCGGGGGAAAGACCCAGAACAGCAAGGCTCGACTCGGAACCGATAGCGGAAAGCGTAGCGTTCATAAAGTTGGAGAGCGACCAGGTCAGCGCATACGGCAGAATCTCCGTCACAACGATCTGCACCGTGCTTTCGCCGGAGAACTTCGCCGTGTGGATAAAGTCGCGCTCTTTAATGCTCAGCGCCATGGAACGGATCTGGCGGCTCGGCCAAGCCCATGCGAACATGGCAAGCACAAGAGCCATTACGACCGTGGTAGAGCTGCCCTTCATCAGGGAGGTCATCATGATGAGGATCGGCAGAGACGGAATAACAACGAACGTATCCGTAATAATCATCAGCACGCGGTCTAAAAGGCCACCGGCAAAACCGGAAAGCAAACCGACAAAAACACCGACGACCGTGCCGAGGAATGCCACGATGAGACCGATGACGAGCGAGTTGTGGATAGCTTCAATCAGCAGCCACACAACGTCCTGACCCATACTGGTGGTGCCCAGCCAGTGTTCTGCGGAAGCCCCCAGCTTATTCGGGTAGGTATTGAACGTGAACGGGTTCACGTGCGGTACATAGTAAACAACGAAACCGATGATAAGGAATATCAGGGTCACGATAAGACCGAACTTCAGGCGGAAGTTGGCTGCTTTCCAAAATTTTGCAAATTTTTTCATTACAACTTCCCTCCTTATCAACCGTAACGAATTCTCGGGTCGATGAACGGATATATAAGGTCAACAACCAACGTCGCCGTGGAAATCGCCACGATGGAAATTGTGATACATCCGAGGATCATGTTGTAGTCGGACTGCAAAATCGCATTCTGGATCAGCGTACCGACACCCGGGTAACCGAAGATGATCTCTGTCATGATGGAACCGCCGAAAACGCCGCCGAGGCTCATGGCCAAAGCCGTGATCTGGGTCAGGATGGAGTTACGGAAAACGTAGCTCGTACCGATCCTCGCTTCGGAAATGCCACGGTAACGGGCATACAGAACGAAGTCTTCTTCGGAGGTCGTGCCGGCAAGGGACTTCATGGAGATAATCCACCAGCCTGTGCCGAGCAGCAGCATGGAGATGCCCGGCAGAACGGACGCTTTCAGAAGCGAACCGAGCCACTGTGCGAACGTGCCGCGGGTAAGCAGCGTTGTCTGGATTGGGAACCAGCCGAGGACGAACGCGAAGACAATCTGCAGAACAAGAGCGACCAGGAAGTACGGGATCGGGTAAATGCAGATCGCGATGCCTTCAAGGATTTTAGAGGATGTCTTGTTCTTACGGAAACCTGCAAGCAAACCGATGAAGTTGCCGATGATCCATGCAAGCAGCGTGGTGGTCAAGGACAAACCGAGGGTGTACGGCAGGTTACGACCGATAATAGAGGT
This sequence comes from uncultured Eubacteriales bacterium, assembly GCA_934643185.1. Lineage (GTDB taxonomy): Bacteria > Bacillota > Clostridia > Oscillospirales > Acutalibacteraceae > Hominenteromicrobium. The sequence continues at coordinate 8,913 of CAKUBN010000020.1, read as the reverse complement.
AACCGGCTCCGGATAGCTCATCAAAGACGGGCCAAAGTCAAACTGCAAAAGGCCATGCAGCAGGAAGTAGCCATACTGCTCAAGAAGAGTACCATCGAGACCGAATTGAATTCTAAGTTGTTGACGTAGCGCTTCCATTTCTCCCGGATCCATGTTGCCGGAACGGGATTGCATCTGGGCGATCATGTTCTCAACAGGATCGGAAGGGAACATACGCGGGATGAAGAAGATGAACGTAACGCCGATCAAGATCGTCAACGCCCACGCAAGGATACGCTGTAAAAAGAATGTTTTGAATTTCACAGCCACACTTCCTTATCTTATAGACAAATTACAACAGGATATTTGGGGAAATGAGAAAGAGGATGACGGACGTGGTCATGGGTATTCGGCACACGCCCTCATCCTCTTCAGATCATTTCAGATTAGTGCTATTGGATTCTCTCCAAGTATTCAAGCTATCAAATTAGCCCTGAACCGGCTGAATGTTCGGCAGCATGTACTTGAAGCAGCTCCACCACCACCACGGACCGTTATAAGCGTTCTCGGCGTTCGGGTAGCCTTCCCAATATGTGCTGTTGGTCGGAACGAACTTTGTGCCATTCGTGAAGTTGATAGCCGGCATTTCCTTAACAGCTTCCTTCAGGAATTCCTGATGCAGCTCATAGGATCTGTCGCTGGTCGGGTCGGTGTTCGCAAGCTCAGTGAGGATGTTATCAACAGTCTCATCGTTCCAACGAGCGCCCTGACCGGAACCGGTCTCGCCAAGCGGCTTAATGAGGCGGCTGTCCCAACCGCTGATAGCGGAGTAGAAGTCCTTCATGATACCGCCGGACGGCCAGTAACCTGCAAGATAGTAGTTGCCCTGGCCACCGTCAACGTCCCAAGTAGCGGAGCTCTTGGAAGTAATGGTGCAATCGAGGCCGAACGCCTGCAGCTGGTTGTAAGCAGCCTGAACGCCGCGGCCAGCCTGTGCTTCTGTATCAGCGAGGTAGCTGAGTTCGAGTGTAAACTTGGAACCGTTGAAGTACCAGCCGTCATCCTTCTTCTCAAAGCCGGCCTTGATGAGGAGCTTTTCGGCTGCTTCTGCATCGTGCTTCCACCAGCCTGCGCCGAACATATCGATGAGCTCTTCGTCGGTGCCGGTTACGCCGGTCTTCTCCGCCATGCGCTTTGCATAGCCGGTGTCGTACGGCTTAATGGTGGTGCCATCGCCGAGGTCAAGCTCGAAGTTTTCAAGCCAATCCTGCATCGGGATGGTGTAGGTGTCCTGCAGATACTTCGTGTTGTTCATCAGCGGGATCGGGGCCGCACGGCCTGCGCCCTGGAAGATGTTCATGGAGATCTGGTCGATATCGAGTGCAAGGGTGATAGCCCAACGGAAGTCGGCGTTATCATACGGAGCGCCCTGACCCTGAGAGAACACGAGGCCCTTTGCGCCCGGGTCATCAGCGGTTGCGAACGGGAACTCGTTGTACCATGCGGAAATCTTATCGTTCTGACCCTGCATAGCTTCAAGCTCTTCCATCGTAACTTCGCACAGCACGTCAACTTCGTTGCTGACCATCTGCATCTGTCTGGAAGCGGAGTCGCCAAGGTAGCGGAACCATACGTACTTAGCCGGAACCTGATCTGCGGTGTAGCCGTAGTGGTCTGCGCCTACAACACCAAGGGTGCTGTCCTGCCAGTCGTCACGGAGCTTGTAGAGGATCCAGTCGCCGTTCGGGTCGTAGTCTTCTACGGTGTACGGGCCTGCTACAACCGGCTGCTCGTCCTTATAGGTCGTAACGTCAGCCTGCTGGGAGTAAATGTGCTCAGGAACGATGCGGTAATCGGTGCCCCATACGGTGATGCCGTAACGCTGTGTAAAGCGCGGGAAGGATTCCTTCATCGTAAACTTAACGGTGTAATCGTCAACCTTCTCAACCTTATCGATGTAGAGGTTGGTTGCGGCGGAAGCACCGATCTTGTCGTTTTCTTTGATCATGTTGAACGTGAAGACAACGTCATCTGCGTTCAGGTCTTCACCGTCGGACCACTTGATGCCTTCGCGGATCTTAACGGTCCATTCCGTAAAGTCTTCGTTCGGGGTGCCCATATCGGCTGCAATTTCAGGGAACTGCTCACCGGAAACGGTGTCCATTTCCCAAAGATGTGCGCTCATCAGCTGATGAATACCGAAGCCCATGGACGTACCGCTCATGTAGCTGTTGAACTGGCCCGGAGTGTCAGTCGGAGACTGGGTCTCAACAATCAGAGTTTCGTCACGGTTCGTGCCAACCGCCGTAACCTGACCTGCGGCGGCATTCGTGCCGGAGCCGGTAGATTCGGAAGCAGAAGACTCACCCGCGGCGCTGCTGGTGCTGTCGGTGGAGCCGGAGGATGCTGCACTGCTTGTGTTGCCGCCGCCACCGCAGCCGCTCAGGATGCCGGTGACGAGCATGGCCGCCGACAGAAGAACAGCTAAGGTCTTTTTCTTCATAATACAATACCTCTCTTGTTTTGTGAACCTGCGGTTCATAATGTGTTGAGATCACAAAGCATACCCCACTTTGTGATCCCCGGTGTTTTGAATTCCTGCAAATCGCAAAATTTGTAGGAATCCCGCCATGAACTTTGCTTCGCAAAATTCATGACCCCCTATTTATCTTACAGCGCTTGTCCGTTCACTGATGTACCTTTCCCCACACGCTCGCCTTTTAGCATCCGGTACGACGATGTGTGCATTCCGCTGAAAGCGGCGGTATTTAGAACATTCAAACGCTGCGATAGCATCGGTCTATTGCTCCATAGCCGAAGACCAACGCTAATAAATAGCTTTAAACTGTAGAACCAAGTGAAAAATAACCAAATTTTAATTTCGTTCTCGGTTTTTCTGTACATAGAATAGCACTGCGTTCACGATTTGTCAATAAGTTTCCAAAAACTTTTCAGTATTTCCTCCAAATATTTTTAATAATTTTACTTTTATAATGCCATACACGACAAAAAAGTGCATTTTAGGGAGCAATATGAAAGCGGTTTCTCATTTTAAAATTATGTAATTTTAATGCACTTGTATGCTTTTGTACACTTTGATATTTCAAGGCGCATAAATCTGCGATTTATGGGCATTTTCAATAGTTTCAATTACAAACATTTCGTTTTCATCCGCTATTCATTTTAATTTTATCAGTATTATGTTTACTGTTTCTATTTATTTTAAACCGATGTTGTCTATACTGCCCTACAACACCCGAAAAAAGGGTAAAAAAACGGCTGTCGCACCCGGCACGCCGTTCTTTTCACCCTATATCCTTTGTCCTGTGGCTTATACTCTGTTTTATAGGTCTCCATTCTATACACCTATATTCTTATAAGTGTACATTTCGGCGACTGAAACCGTTTCGGCATTTTTACCACCGGCTTCTCTGAATTCACCCCAGCAAACGAGCACCGCAGTGAGGATAAACACCATGCAGATGACCCATGTTGTCGGCTCCCCCGCTGCCTACGACAGACTCACCATATACGGCAATGTCTATGGCTGATTCCCGGGTAAGCGCGGCTAAAAATCTTTAGTCAAGTTTTCTTCAGAAAACTTGTGGGTTATCAGGACAGCGCCCTGATTCGCTTTCTATATAAAACAGAATAAAACAGAAAACTTAACGCATGTTTGGAAGCTAAGCGCCCAGCTTTTCCCTTTATACTTCAAAGCACAATTTTCACTATTTTTCTCAAATACTTTTCAAATTCTTGTAAACTGTGTTATAATGGTAAAAATACTTGGCCGAAAGGCCGCTTTGCGCAATATACAGATATTGCACAGGAGGTAAAGTTGTATGGAACAGAAAAAAGATTGGGTGAAGGATCTTATCGTGTATCAGGTCTACCCGCGCAGCTTTCAGGATTCTAACGGAGACGGTATCGGCGATATTCCCGGCATTTTAAGCCGCCTTGACCACCTTTCGGCGCTCGGCATCAACGCGCTGTGGCTCTCGCCCGTGTTCCGCTCGCCGAATGACGACAACGGCTACGACATCTCCGGGTACCGGGAGATCATGGACGAGTTCGGCACCATGGAAGATTGGGACGCGCTGTGTGCAGAGTGCCACAAGCGCGGCATCAAGGTCATTATGGACCTCGTCGTGAACCATTCCTCCGACGAGCATCCGTGGTTCCTCGAATCCAAAACCTCGCGCGATAACCCAAAAAGCGGCTACTACATTTGGCGCGACCCGAAAAACGGCAATGAGCCGAACAACTGGGCCTCCGTTTTCGGCGGCAGCGCGTGGGAATTTGTACCGGAGCGCGGGCAGTATTACTACCATCTGTTCTCCAAAAAGCAACCCGACCTTAACTGGGCAAACCCAGCGCTGCGTGAAGAAATCTTCTCCATGATGGAATGGTGGGTGAAAAAAGGCGTGGACGGCTTTAGAGTGGACGCCATCAGCTACCTTGATAAGCCGCAGGATTTCCCGGATTCCGCAGAGCCGCCGCAGCCGGACGGCTATTCGTTCAGTTCGAGTCTCATCAACGGTCGCCCCGGCACGCACGCCTATATCCGCGACATGAACCGCCGCGTGTTCTCGCCATATAACGTCATGACCGTGGGCGAAGTGGCGTCGAAAGACGCAGAGGAGCTCGCCCGCTACGTCAACACCGACCGCGAGGAGTTCGACATGGCTATCCCGTTCGTCGCGCCCGTCGTCGAGATCAACACGTGGTCGCCGAAAAAATTAAAGCAGGACATTCAAAACGATTACGACGCCTTAAAAGACAACGGCTGGTGGGCGCGTTTCTTCAGCAACCACGATAAGCCCCGCCAGGTCTCACTCTACGGCAACGATAAGGAATACTGGGAGGTTTCCGCGAAAATGCTCGCGATGCTGCTGCATTCCCTGCCCGGCACACCGTTCGTGTACCAGGGCGAGGAGATTGGCATGACGAACATGCGCTTCCCGCACATTGAAGATTACAATGACCCAGACGCGAAAAACGCCTACCACCAGCACATTTTGGCAGGCGATACGCCGGAAGTCGCTTTAAAAGAAGCGCAGATGATCTCCCGCGACAATGCCCGCACGCCCATGCAGTGGGACGCGACCGAAAACGCCGGCTTCACAACGGGCAAGCCGTGGCTCGGCATCAACCCGAACTACACGAAAATCAACGCAGAAAGCCAGAAAAACGACCCGCACTCCATTTTCAGCTGCTACAAAGCGCTCATCGCCCTGCGCAAGCAGAGCCCGGCGCTTTCGCGCGGCGACCTCGAGATTCTGGAAACAAACTGCGACACGCTGTTCGCAATCAAGCGCAGCTATAACGGCGAAACGCTTCTCTCTTTCCACAATTTCTCCGCCGAGCCGTCGAAAATTCCCGCCGCACTCGTGCCGCAAAACGGCGAGGTGCTCCTCTCCTCCTACGACCGCGAGGGCGGCTACACCGGCCCCACCCTGCGCCCCTACGAATCCGTGATCTTCCGCATGTAAAACAGAATAAGAAGTGTAAAGCCCTCCCGCACAGAAACGGCGCAAAATGCCTGCTTTGTGCGGGATTTTTATGGCCGAATGTCAACCTCCACAGGCTCGCCATCGGCTGCGCGCTCCGCCTGAAACGACGCCAACACCTCGTGCATGATCTTCATGCTCGGCAGCAGGTTTTCGGGGAGCGTATTTTCTCCCAAAATCTCAATGCAGTCTGCATCGCACTCGCTCCAAAGCAGGTCTTCAAACGCGCTCCAATTCCCGCCGTAAAAACGCGGGAATCCGAAAGCTTCGCGAATTCTATAATGGATCTCGCCTAAATATTTACAGTCAGTGAGATCTACTGTAATATTTTTTTGTTTTTTCATAGATAAATTCTCCTATACTACTTCCCAAAAAGTTTGATAATGATTATATGTTATAAATATCAAGCCGTCATTTGACCACAATATGCGATGCCCATTTCGACGACCCGAATAGTAATTTATATCAGCCTCATACCAAACTCTTCCGATTTTCTGAGGTAATTTTTCATCTCTGTTTTCATACTCGCCTTTAGTCAACATCTTATCTTTAGCAAATTTTGCCGGTGAGCGCCCAGCTTTCCATCCCAAAGCGACCAATTCATCTTTACTTATGTAATATTCAGGTAATGCAGAACGGTACATAATCCAGTAATCTGCTCCGTTTTTACCATCTTTTGTCCCATTTCCAGCTTTTACTGCTTTCATTTTTTCTATACTGCATCTACACCTATCATGGACAGGACAATTTACTGATATGGGCGTTGAGTTATCAAATATTTTCCCATGAAATGATAAGCATACGGGACACGTTTTAATATCAATAATCGTAATTCAATTCTGGTATTTTTCGCTTTCTAACACCTTTGGCGGTAAATAGTAATCCAATAAGTTTTTTGTCAAACTATATGACGATACAGACTGCGCTATATTGCCATGCATGATTTTCATATATAGCATTATATACCTCCTATTAGTTTTTGTCTTCCTACTAATAGGAGAATTCCCGCAAAAGTTTCCCTCTTTAGGGAAACTTCGCGGGAAAGTTTACAGATTGTTCATATTTAGAGCAATGTTAGTGAAATATTTTGCTGACGCAAAATGTGAAATAATGCACCGCGCATAAATGCGCTGCACATAAATGTGCTGTGCATTGTGAAATATTGCTTCTATGTCGCAATGTGAAATAAATTTAATTCCTACGCGCCGCGGCGCGTAGGAATTAAATTTATTGAAAGACAATGCCTTTATTCTTTATGCTAAATGAAAGACGTCGATCAGGAAGACCATGGCGAGGCCGTAGTAGGTGACGACGGCGACGAGGTCGTTGACGGTTGTGATGAGCGGGCCGGACGCGACGGCGGGGTCGATATGGATCTTATGGAAGAACATGGGGATCACGGTGCCGACGAGGCTGGAGATGACCATGGCGACGATGAGCGAAACGCCGACGCAGCCGGACAGCAGGAACGCCTCTCCCCATGCGTACGCCTTGAAAAAGTGGATATACACGCCGAGCGCCGCAAGCGCCAGGGCGGCCAAAAGCGTGCCGTTGATGAGGCCCACGCGCATTTCTTTAAAGAGGAGCTTCAGCTTTTTGGTGCCGGTGAGGTTTTCATCCATCAAAACGCGGATGGTGACGGCCAGCGACTGGGTGCCGACGTTGCCCGCCATATCGAGGACGAGCGACTGGAAGCAGATGACGATGGGCAGCACCGCGACGACGGACTCGAACGCGCCGACCACAGACGACACAAGCATGCCGAGGAAAAGCAGCGCGATCAGCCACGGAAAACGCTTGCGCACGCTCTGAAAAACGCTTTCGTTGAGGTCTTCCTCGCCGGTCAAGCCGCCGAGCTTTGCGTAATCGTCGCTCATTTCGTTATCGACGAGCTCGACAACGTCGGACGACGTGATGATGCCGACGAGTTCGCTTTTTTCGTTCAGCACCGGCAGGGAACGCTCGGCGTAATCGACAATCTGGTCGATGCAGTCCGAGATCTTTTCGTGGTCGGTCACGTACGGGTAGGAGCGGGCGATCAGCTTTTCTAAGGAATCCTCAGCGCGGGCGGTGATGAGGTCTTTTAAATCGACCGCGCCGTAAAACCGGTCGTTTTCGTCCACGACGTACAGTGTGGAGATGTTGTCGTTTTCGCCCGCCTGCCGGACGAGCTCGCTCATCGCCTGACGGATCGTCATGCCCTTGCGGATATAAATATAGTTCGTTGTCATGCTGCTGCCGATCTCATCTTCGTCGTAAGAAAGCAGCATTTTGACGTCTTCGGCGGACTCTTTATCCAGCTGGCTGACGATTTTTTGCTTATCCTCTTCGTCCAAATCGTCGAGGGCGTCCACGGCGTCGTCGGAATCCATGTTGGAGACGACCTTTGCGGCCTTTTCGCTGGGCAACTCCTTTAAATACGGCTCTGCGTCATCGAGATACGAGAAAATTTCGGCGACGCGCACCACGCCGAGCACGGTGTACAGCTTCCGGCGCTCCTCCGGGGTGAGGGCGGAAAGGGCATCCGCGATGTCGTTTTCGTGGTAGTTGGAAAGCTTTTCCTTGAGCTCTGCCCGCGACAGCGTGCTGTGGATGATCTTTAATATTTCTTCGGAATAATTTTTCTTCTGCATATGCATGGCCTCCCTGCCCTTTTGGGCATAAAAATACACCGCATCGGTTTTCACTCCTGCGGTGTATCACGGGCAGCCGTTATGAGGATGCGGCAGAAAAGCTGCCTGCATCGCAGGAGGAATTTCGTTTATAGTCTTCTATGTGGTCACTTGACATGACGGAAATAACCTCCTGTAAAAAATTCGTTTTTCGGCCCCCTCATCATACTACGCCGCGCCCCGTTTTTCAAGATATTTTACGAAAGTTTTACGGGTTTTGGGAGCATGATTCAGGTGGAATATTCTGCTGACGCAAAATGTGAAGTTTCATATGTTTTTAGTGAAATATTCGGCGTTGCCGAATGTGAAATAATGCGCTGCACACAAGTGTGCTTTGCATTGTGAAATTTTCTGCTTACGCGAAATAGTGAAAAACAACTTGCAGTTGTTATGAAATAAATCCCTACGCGCCGCAGCGCATTTCATTGTCAAAGGCACTTTCATAATTTTTAGTGAAATATTTTGCTCATGCAAAATGTGAAATAATGCGCTGCACACAAGTGTGCTTCGCATTGTGAAATTTTGTGCTTCGCACAAAGTGAAATGAAATAAATCCTCTCACACCCGCAGGTATTTCACGTTGCGCAGCAACATTTCACTGCCCGAAGGGCAATTTCACAAATCCCGAAGGGATTTATTTCGTTGAAAAAGAAAAGCATCGTCTATTGACGATGCTTCAGACTGTCGAAAAAGTCCAGCCTATGCTGGGCTTTTTCCATTATCTATGCTATAATAATCATGGGTGATGAAAA
>CAKUBN010000019.1 GCA_934643185.1 uncultured Eubacteriales bacterium | reverse complement strand
CCCTCACCTTCGCCAAACTCAACTTTTACGTTGATATGTCCGTCTGGCTTTTTGTGGGAAAGCAGTACTACCGTCTCTACGTGGTCGGTGTGCGGGAACATGTCTACGGGCTGGACCTTTTCGGCGCGGTAGCCGCGCTTTGTGAGAAAATTGAGGTCGCGCGCGAGCGTTTCCGGGTTGCAGGAGACGTATACGATTCTTCTTGGCGCAAGCGTCAAGGCGCAGGAGAGGAATGCGGTGTCGCTGCCGGCGCGCGGCGGGTCCATCAAAAGCACGTTGCAGCTTTCACCGGCGTTTGCCATGTCCACCATGAAGTCGCCTGCATCGGCGCAGACGAAGCGGATGTTCTTCACGCGGTTCAGCTTCGCGTTTTCGCGGGCGTCGCGCACGGCGTCGCGGTTCACTTCCACGCCGAGGACCTGCCCGGCGTTTTTTGCGGCGACCATGCCGATGGTACCGATGCCGCAGTACGCATCGATGACAGTCTCTTTGCCTGTGAGCCCGGCGAATTCCATCGCCTTGCCGTACAGCACTTCGGTCTGCACGGGGTTGATCTGGTAGAATGACTTTGCCGAAATGCGGAAGCGCAGCCCGCAGAGGATATCTGTGATATAGCCGGGGCCGTAGAGCGTTTTCTCGTTCTGCCCGAGCAGCATGGAGGTGTAGCGGTCGTTGACATTTTGAATGATCGTGGTGATCTCCGGGTGGAGCTTTAACAGCGCGCGGGTGAAATTGTTGCGCGCGGGGAAGATCGGTGTGCCGGTGACGAGCACGACCATGACTTCGCCGGTCTGAAAGCCGCGCTTGACGAGCACGTGGCGCAGAAAGCCGCGTCCGGTGACCTCGTTATACGTCGTCATTTTGAAATCGCGCAGCAGGCGGCGGATATCGACGATGATGCGGTCGGCGGTTTGATCTTCCGTCATGCAGCTGTCCACAGCGACGATGTTATGCGTGCTGCTCTGGTAGATGCCGGAGATGATGCGTCCGGCGCGCGTAGTACCGAACGCGGCCTGCACCTTATTGCGGTAGTGATAGGGGTTCTCCATGCCGATGATGGGCTCTACATGGCAGAATTTGCCGAGCAGGCGGATGCATGTGCGCTCCTTATGCGCGAGCTGTTCTTTATAATCGAGGTTCTGCAGCTGGCAGCCGCCGCACTTTTTGCTGTGCGGACAGCGCTTTTGGGTTTGTGTATTTTCCATTTTTATGGTCCTTCCGTGGTTGAATCGGGTTTGGTTGTTTTGTGATTTATGAACTTGCGGCGCAAGTTCATAGGGAAACCCCTTAGTAGGGTTTCCCTCGGCTCAACAGTCCACTGGACTGTTGAGCCTCCCTTCCTGACTTTTGAGTAGGCAAAAGGTGTTTCGAGCTCTGCGGAGCTCGACCAAAGGCGTTGCCTTTGGATTCCACGACCTTTTTGAAAAAAGGTCGATCAAAAACTTTTACGTCGCTTTGCTGCGGTTACATGGACATTGCACTTTATGTTTCTTTTATACTATCATTTTGTGTCCGCAAAATCAAGAAAAGCCGTGTTTTCTGCCCGAAAACGGAAATTTTGGTTGAAAAACGGAAAAATCCGTGCTATACTGAATACCGAAAAAAGGGTGCTGACGTATAAAGTTGGCTGAGAGCGGCGTGAACGCCGAAACCTGTTACCTGATTCGGATAATGCCGACGTAGGAAAATACGCTTACTTTAAGTGCTTTTTATGCCGCGTGCCGAGTTTGGGTGCGCGGTTTTTGTTTTCTCCGCTTTATCCCCTAAATCTCGGTAGAAAACCGGAGGAATGAACTATGAAGAACAATAATACAAAAAAGCTTGCGGCCTGCGCGGTCATGGTCGCACTGGGCGCGGTGCTCAGCATGATCAAAATTTTGCAGATGCCGTTCGGCGGTTCCATCACGCTGCTTTCTATGCTGCCCTGCGCCATGATCTCCATCATGTACGGCCTTAAGTGGGGCTTTGCGGCTTCCTTTGTGGAATCCGTCATTCAGCTTGCGTTCGGCATCACGATGGACGGCATCCTCGGCTGGGGCATGACGCCCTCCGCACTCGTCGGCACGATTCTGCTCGACTACATTGTGGCGTACACGGTCATCGGCATTGCGGGTATTTTCCGCAAGAAGGGCTATGTGGGCATTTGCTGCGGTACGGCGCTGGCGGTTGCGCTGCGCTTTGTGAGCCACTTCATTTCCGGCGCCATCATCTTTGCAAACTTCGATGAGTTCGTGGCGTTCGGCGCTTCCTGGGTGGGCCACCCGTGGCTCTACTCCCTCTGCTACAACGGCGCTTATATGCTGCCGGAGCTCGTCATCACGGTCATCACGGCGGTCATCCTGTTCCGTCTGCCGCAGATGAAAAAGCTCATCGCAGACGAGGGCGAATAAGGCAAGATCAAATGAGATTTTCGGGCGGTGCTCTGCGGAGCGCCGCTTTTTCATATAAAATCCCGCCGCGGTGGTTGTGCATCTTAAAAAAACGTGGTATGATTTATAAATCACAAGCGCAGCATCCAGCTGCACGAAGCAGTGCAGCAGCCAGCGGCGCGAAAGGAGTTTACTAAATGAAGAAAGTTCTGAAGCCCGAAGAAAAGACCATGGAAAAAATCGTGGCGCTCTGCAAAAACAGAGGCTACGTATACCCCGGCTCCGAAATTTACGGCGGCCTCTCGAATTCCTGGGATTACGGCCCGCTGGGCTGCCTTTTCAAGGACAACGTGAAAAACGCATGGAAGCGCAAGTTCGTGCAGGAGAGCCGCTACAACGTAGCGCTGGATTCCGCGATCCTCATGAACCCGGAGGTCTGGGTGGCGACCGGCCATGTGGGCGGCTTCTCCGACCCGCTGATGGACTGCAAGGACTGCAAGACCCGTCACCGTGCCGATAAGCTCATTGAAGACTTCACCGGCGAATCCGCAGACGGCTGGACGAACGAGCAGATGCAGCAGTTCATCGCCGATAACAACATCGCCTGCCCGGCATGCGGCGGCCACAATTTTACGGACATCCGCCAGTTCAATCTGATGTTCAAGACGTTCCAGGGCGTTACGGAAGACGCAAAGAGCCAGCTGTACCTCCGCCCGGAGACCGCACAGGGCATTTTCGTCAACTTCCCGAGCATTCAGCGCACCACGCGCAAGAAGGTGCCGTTCGGCGTTTGCCAGGTGGGCAAGAGCTTCAGAAATGAGATCACCCCGGGCAACTTCATTTTCCGTATCCGCGAGTTTGAGCAGATGGAGTGCGAATTCTTCTGCAAGCCGGGCACGGATCTCGACTGGTTCTACTACTGGAAGGATTTCTGCAAGAACTGGCTCTTGAACCTCGGCCTCGACGAAGCGAACATCCGCCTGCGCGACCACAGCCAGAAGGAGCTTTCCTTCTACTCCAAGGCAACGACGGACATTGAGTACCTGTTCCCGTTCGGCTGGGGCGAGCTTTGGGGCATTGCAGACCGCACGGACTACGACCTCACTCGCCATCAGGAGCATTCCGGCAAGGATCTTTCCTATTTCGACCCGGAGACGAACACCCGTTATGTGCCGTATGTCATCGAGCCGTCTCTCGGCGCAGACCGCGTAGCGCTGGCTTTCCTGTGCGACGCGTATGACGAAGAGAACCTCGGCACCGAGGAGAAGCCGGACGTGCGCGTTGTGCTGCGTCTGCACCCGGCACTGGCGCCGTACAAGGTAGCTGTTCTGCCGCTCTCGAAGAAGCTGAGCGAAAAGGCCGGCGAGGTCTACGACGCCCTTGCAAAGAAGTTCTCCGTAGACTTTGACGACACGGGTTCCATCGGCAAGCGTTATCGCCGTCAGGATGAGATCGGCACGCCGTTCTGCATCACGTATGACTTCGACAGCGAAAACGACGGCTGCGTTACCGTCCGCGACCGCGACAGCATGGAGCAGGAGCGCGTGAAGATCGACGAGCTTGAAGCGTATATCGCTGAGAAGATCGATTTCTAAAGAAATATAAATAAACACAGCACCCGCCGTTTCGACTGCATGAATGTTGCAGAGAAGCGGCGGGTTTGTTTATTTTGCCGTTGAAACACCATGCAAAATATGCTAAACTAAATAAAATGAGTTCAAAAACGTGATAGAGTGGAATCACGGAACGAGGGAATGAATTATGAGAAATACTTTTTCTAAACGCATATTTGCCGTTTTAACGGCGGCTTTGCTCGGCGCTGCGCTGTGCGCACCGTTTGCTTTGGCAGATGAAGCCGATACCACAGACAGCACCGAAACGGTGGACACTACGGAAGACACGACGGACACCGCAAGCGAAGACAGCAGCGGAGCGGAAACGTTTTTCAACGAGCTGAAAGCCGATAACGGTGTTGGTCGTACGCTGTTCATTGCGGGCGCGGTGTGCATCGTGCTCGGCGTCGGCGGCATCGTCAGCATCATTTTGTGGCAGCGCGCAAGCCGTAACCGCGACAGCGGCGAAGCGGACCGCGCCGAGGTGCTCGATGAGATCGAGCAGGAGGAACGCCGCAACCGCAGAAGACGCGAAGAGGAGCGCATGCGCCGCGAGCAGATGCAGGCGCGCCGTGAGGCGGAGCCCCGCGTGCCCACGTCCTTTGACCCGGATAAGGACACCGGTGAGCTGCCGGTGATGCCGGTAGCGGCGGAGTACACCGTAGAGCGTCCCATCGTGCCGGAAACGCCGGTTTCCATGCAGCCGCAGAACGTGCGCCGTGCAGCGGTACAGACCCCGGTGAACCGCGCACCGCAGCAAAATACCGCACCGAGAGCCGTAAAACCGGCCGCACCTGCGCCAAAGCCCGTGCAGCAGCGCCCGGCAAGCACCCCGAAGCCGACCGCACAGCCGGTGCAAACAAAGCCCGCAGCAAAGCCGGCTGCGCCGAAAGCGCCCGAAAAATATGACCTTGAGGACATTTTAAGAGAAGTCCGCGAGATGAACAATAAATAATTGTACATAAAAAGGCCTTTGCATCTCCGATTTGGGTGGTGCAAAGGTCTTTTTTGTATGGTGATTTAATTTTGCGTCAGGTTCTTTTCTTTCTCGAAAAAGGCTTTGTGCAAGGTCTCGAATTCCTCGGGCGTACAGGCTTTTTGGCAGGCGGGGATGAACGAGCTTGTTACCGTGAAACACTCTTGGATGACGTCGCACGGGTAATTTTCACATTGCCCGCAATTGTGCAATGTGCTTTTCGTTCACGCATTTTACAAGGCGGTAGCGGCACCAGTTTTCTTCCTTGCAGCCGGTGCAGGCGATCTCCTCGTTTGTCACCACGTGGTCGCGGTAGCCGATCTTGTACCACAGTTCGGCGGTGTGGTGCAGCTCTTCTGCGGTTTTGGTGTATGGCGGCACGTTGTAGCGCGGACATACCGCGCAGTCGTTTCCGCATGCCGCAATGATTTTTTCGCACATAGAGAAACCCTCAAAATTATATTTATTGCAGCTCGTCGCGGTAATAGGCGAGGAGCAGATCAACCATTCTGCCATAGGAGCGCAGGACGTTTTCCTGCCCGTGGGCCTTTAAATACGCGTCGTTCACACGGTCGGAGACCTCGGACACGGGCGTTTCGTACTGCTTCCAGTAGGCGTTGTTCGACTGAATATCGCGGTGCAGCGCGTCACTTTTTAAAGCGTCCGCCTGGTTCCACAGGTCGCTGTCCACGGTGAGCAAAGCGTTCATTGCGTGGACGGATGCAAGATACACGCCGCTGTACCGAAACTCCGGGTCGTCGCTTTGCAGGCACGCCAAAAACGCGATGAAATTCGCTTCGTCCTCGCGCATGTAGCCGGAAAGGTGCGAAAGCTCGTGGCACATCGTCACGGGGATCAGCACGTCGTTCATGTGGACGTTGACGTTCGCTTCAAACGTGAATGGGCAGTAAATACCGCTGATGTCAAGGTACGACATCACTTCCGAGAACAGCACAGGCTTCGGCTTGCCGTTCGTGTAAAGTGTGGAATACGTATCGTTTAGGCTGTTGAACGACGATTTCGCTTCATTTGCGTCGAAAAAAACATCGTTTGAAAGCTGAAATACGCCGTTTTCGTCCTCGGGCAGGTTTTCGCGCAGAGTGTTCGCTTCGTTAATTAAATACACGCACACGTTGTAGAGCTCCTCGGCAGAGGAATCCCGCACGGTGAGGCCGCTGACGGCGGCAAAGCTGTAACGGCGGTGGTTTGTGCCGTAGTTTGTCACGCACAAAAACGCGATGCACGTGGCGATGAGGACAGGAACCGACAAAAACCGCACCGCGTACGCAAAACGATCCTTTTTATAGCGAATGAGCTTATAAATGCCGTGGATGAGATAGAGGACGATAAAAATCGCCAGTGCGATCAGACAAAATTCGCCGATGGAAAACGGGACGACGCCCGTAATGGCGGAGAAAAACTGCGCGTATACGGGGTAGATCGTCACGGCGTACCACTCGGCAAAATCGGCGCTCTGCCGTGCGGCGAAGTCCAAAAGAAACGCCGCGGGCAATAAAAGCAGCAGCCAAAAGCGCTTTAAGCGAAACGCTTTAAGACAAGTTTTCATAGTTTGAATTCCTCGGCGCTGTACTGCCCGAGCTTTCTTTCACTTTTCGGCTCGCGGCGCAGCGGGTCATATTGAAATTTTGCGCAATGGTCTGCGCCGTTTTGCCCGGCAAGACATTTTTTCTGCACGCCGTCTGCGTTAAACGCGCAGTAAGCGCAGTCCGGCTCAATGCGGCTGCCAAACAGCGCAGGAGTTTGCTTTTTCTTTTTGCGTCCGAACAATTTCGTCGCCTCCGGTTTTCAGGTTTTTCTCATTGTAGCATTTTCCCGGTGGAATTTCCACCACAAATTTTCGACGGCGTTTTTCCGCTGCGAAGAATGCACGTGAACAGGAAAAACACAGAAAGCGCAATGAGCGCCAAGGAGGCCGCCGTACTGCCCGCCGTGGGCGCGGTGGTAAGGGGCGCAGTCTCCACGGCGGCAGAGGTGTTCGCCGGGAAAAAGTGCGAAAGCAGCAGATAAAACGCGGCGGAAAGCAGGCCGTTTAAAAAGCGCGCAAGAACATATCTCGTTTTCGACAGCGGCAGCCCCGTGTTGTGGAAAAACGAGAAGACCTGCAAGTGGATGCAAACGCCGGAAAACCCGAGCCCGAACGCCAAAACGTATATGGGCAAGCGCCAGTATACGCACTGCGAGACCCCGGCGGTGATCTCTAAACCCATCGTCAGTAATGCGCTGGAAAGCGGCACAGTGAGCCCAAAGCGGGAGAGAAACCCGCATAAAAGCTGAAAAACACCGGCCGCGTGCAGAACGGCTAAGAGCATGGAAAACACGATGACGAACCCGCAAAGGGAAACGGTGGCTTTTATGCCGTCCTGCACGGCGGAGACGATACCGCCGGGGGTGGCTGTGGTCGGCTCGGCGGTTTTTACGGGCTTTTCGGCAAAGCGCGATAAAATAAGTCCTAAGAAAAGCGGCGCAAGGGCGCAGGCGAAAAACAAGTTTAGCCCAAGACGTGCATTTCTAAGCAGCAATCCGCCTGTGTAGGCCGCTGCAAACGCGTAGCCCGGCGCGGTGCAGAAGCATAAAAGCCGCGCGGCCTGCGCCCTTGTGAGCTTTCCCGCCGCATACAAATTTGCGGTGATTTTCGCGCCGGTGGGGTAGCCTGCGGTGAGCCCCAGCAAAACGGCGGGCGCGGCGCAGGCGGGCAGGCGGAACACATGGCGCATCACAGGGGAAAACGGGCGGAACAAAACCTGCGCCGCGCGGCTGTTCGTGCATAGGCACGCGAGTAAAATAAACGGGAACAGCGAGGGAATCAGCGTGCCGAGGCATGTGTGGATGCCGCTGACAACGCCTGCGGCGGCAGCGGTGCGGTGCCTGAGCAGGAGCAAGGCGAGCAGTAAAAGCGCGGCGGCGCGGACATAAAGCGCCGGAAGCTGCAATTTTTGGCGAATGAAAAAAGCGATGTGTTCTGTATGCTTCGACACGGTGAACCCTCCTTTTGAAAAAGTATATGCGTGTTTTTCCGCACATACGTATAGAGGAGTAAAAAGAAAGAGGGTGGGCGCATGGGTGAGCTTGCAGATAAGCTGCGCTATGCCATGCAGGACGGCACGATCCGCACGGAGATTCTCGGCACGGCGAAGCTTATTTTAGAGGGTTGTGACGGCGTAATCGAATACGAAACGGAAAAGATCGGCCTGCGCTGCGGGCGGCGCGCCGTGTGGGTGGAGGGGAAAAGCTTACGGCTTTTGTGTCTTGAAGAGGACGGCGCGGTGATCACGGGACATATTGAGGCGGTGAGGTTCGCATGAAGAAAATCACGCATTGGGTGCTCGGCACGGCAACGGCGCGTGTTTCGGGCGATACGGCACGGTTTATGAACATTGCGGTGAAAACGGGTCTGCGCCCCATTCGACTTCAAAAGGATGGGAAAGACGTGCTTTTCACCTTGTATGCGAAGGACTACAAAAAGCTGCATAAGATCAAACAACGCACGCACGCGCGGGTGAAGCTTGCAGAGAAAAGCGGCTTCCCGTTTCGGTTCCGCCGCATGCTGCGCCGACCGGGACTTTTGCTTGGCACGGCGCTCGGCGTGGCGCTGATGCTGTTCCTTTCCGGCTTTTACTGGGAGATGACGATCTCCGGTGAAGATATTCCGTATGCCGAAAGCGAAATTTTGGCGGCAGCAAAGCGCGTTGGCGTGTATATCGGCGCGCCGCGAAGCACCGATACCGCTTTGGCCTCTGTCGCGCTTTTGGAGGAGCTGCCGGAGCTTTCGTGGGCATCGTTCAACACGGAGGGTTGCACCGTACAGCTTGAGCTGCGCACGTCCGTCACAAAGGCGGAGGGCGCGGAGCACGACGGTACGGGGGACATCGTCGCGTCACGCGCGGGGCTCATCCATTCTATCACGGCGCAAAACGGCACGGTGCTCGTGAAAGTCGGTTCTGCCTGCGCCGCGGGGCAGGTGCTCGTTTCCGGCATCACACAGGTGGGCGACCCGTATGACCCGGAATACAACCCTGTGCGCTGTTTTTACACCCGCGCCCGTGCGGAGATTCTGGCGGAGACGCAGCGCACATTCACGGCATCCTGTCCGCTTAGTACCGAAACGGTGCGCGAAACGGACCTCGGTACACAGCGCGCGCTGTATATTTTGGGCGTGCGCGTGCCGCTCTCGCTTTCCGGCGCGCCGAAAGGCCAGACGGCATACACCCGCACGCCGTTCGTTTTGCAGGGGCACACGTTGCCGCTGTGGGTGGAAACGGTGCGCGTATATGAGGAGGAGACCGTGCCCGTTACGTTCACGGAGGAAGAAGCGCAGCGCCGCGCGCTTGAAAATCTGCATCAGCTGCAAAAGCTTGCGCTTGGAGAAGACGGGCGTGTGCTTACGGAAAACATCACATATCAGACAAAAGGCGGCGCGGTTTACGTCACGTCCCGGTGCGTATGTCTTGAAAACATTGCGCAGGAGGCGCCGCTCACCCTGCCTGAAGAGCCTGAAGATCCGGAGAATATAGGGGTATTTGTCGGAAATGTACAGGGAAACGGCTAAATTTCGTTGAAAATTTCATAACCACATTGGGAACACTTATGCTATAATAAAACAGGAAATTCGGTTTTTTAGACTGCACTGCTTTTTGGGGCTGTGCGGCAAAAGGAGAACGATTTGGAAAGAAGCATTCATGTAGACAAAGCAGAATACGCGGCAGAGCTTTTCGGCAGCTTTGATGTGAACGCGAAGCGACTGGAAAAGGCATTCGGTGTGACTTTTTCCTGCCGCGATTCGCAGATTCACGTCATCGGCGAGGAGCCGGGCGTTTCACGCGCCGTGCGCGCGGCGGAAAGCCTTCTGCGCCTTATCGAAAAGGGCGAGGTCCTAAACGACCAAAACGTCGGCTATTGCATCGATATGGTGCTGGAAGACAGTGAAGCGCAGATGGCGCCGCTTACGGACGGCTGCATCTGCATCACGGCAAAAGGCAAGCCCGTAAAGCCCAAAACGGTCGGCCAGAAAAATTATTGCGACAACATCCGCAACAACACCATCACCATCGGTGTTGGCCCCGCGGGCACCGGCAAAACGTACCTTGCGGTCGCCATGGCCGTGACGGCGTTCCGTGCGCAGCAGGTGAACCGCATCATTTTGACGCGCCCCGCCGTAGAGGCCGGTGAGAAGCTGGGCTTTCTGCCCGGTGATCTGCAGCAGAAGGTAGACCCGTACTTGCGCCCGCTTTACGATGCGCTGTTCGACATGCTCGGCGCGGAATCGTACGCCCGCCTTGTGGAACGCGGCAGCATTGAGGTAGCGCCGCTTGCGTACATGCGCGGCAGAACGCTCGACGACAGCTTTATCATTCTGGATGAGGCGCAGAACACCACCTGCGAGCAGATGAAAATGTTCCTGACGCGTCTCGGCTTCAACTCCAAAATGGTCATCACAGGCGATATCACGCAGATCGACCTGCCGGACGGCAGACGCTCTGGCCTGAAGGACGCGATGCGTGTGCTGCGCAATGTGGATGACATTTCCGTTTTCCGCTTTACGGAAAAAGACGTTGTGCGCCATCGCTTGGTGCAGGATATCATTCGGGCGTATGAAAAAGCGTCCGCAGCAAAATAACCCCTATCGAAAGGATTTTAGCATATGGAAAAAATCAGAGTCATCATCACAAACAACCAGAAAGCGGTAAAGGTCCCGACCGGTGTGCGCATGCTCATCCGTCGCTGCTGCCACGCGGTTCTGCGGATGGAGAAGTTTGAGGATTCCGCTGAAATCAGCGTGACATTCGTGGACAATGAGCAGATTCGCGAGCTGAACGCACAGTACCGCAATAAAGATGCCGCAACAGACGTGCTCTCTTTCCCCATGGGCGAGAACGGCGTGTACGACATTAACCACGATACCGGCGCGAAGATCCTCGGCGACATTGTGCTCTCCGTGGAAATGGCAATGGCACAGGCTAAGCGCTACGGCCACAGCTTAGAGCGCGAGATCGGCTACCTTACGGCGCATTCTATGCTGCACCTGCTCGGCTACGACCACGAAAACGGCGGCATGGAGCGCGTGCGCATGCGTGAAAAAGAAGAATACGTTATGTCGCAGCTCGGCCTGCCGGGCACTTCCAGCTACACTGTTTAACATGGTGCCGGATTGGAAAACAAACGGTAAGACCCGCACGCAGGCGGATAGCTTTCGCGACGCCGCGCGCGGATTTTTCCATACCGTGAAAACGGAGCGAAACATGCGTATACACCTCACAGCGGCGGTATACGTTTTGTTTTTTTCGCCCTTTCTGGGCGTAACGCGCAGCGAATACGGCGTTCTGCTTTTGACCGTCGCACTTGTCATCGCGGCGGAAGCATTCAACACCGCCATTGAGATGCTGTGTGATTATGCGCAGAAAAGCTATAATCCGCTCATCGGTAAAACAAAAGATATCGCGGCGGGAGCGGTGCTGGTGTGCGCTGTTTTTGCCGCTTTTGTCGGTATAGCCATTTTGTGGCGGCCGAAAGCGATCTTAGCGCTGATTCTGGTTATCGTCACAAACCCGCTTTACCTTGTGCTTTTCATTTTGTCGCTCGTTTTGGCACTTTGCTTTATTTTCAAGGGGCCGTGCGGCATACGGGAAAAGCTTCATAAAAAGTGATGAAATTATAAGAAAGGAAACCGCGGCTGCGTGCCCCGGGAAAACTATGGATACAGAAAATTACATGAACGAAAAATCGGCGTTTATCGCCATTGTGGGCAGACCGAACGTGGGCAAGTCCTCTATTTTGAACCGCCTGCTCGGCACAAAGCTCGCCATCGTTTCCAATAAGCCGCAGACGACCCGCACGCGCATCATGGGCGTGTGGACAGAGGGCGAAACGCAGCTGGTGTTCATCGATACGCCGGGCCTCATCAAGCCGAAGAACTCCCTTGGCGATTACATGGTGAAAAGCGTCACCTCGTCTGTGGCGGACGTGGATGCCTGCCTGCTTGTTGTGGAGGCGAACACGAAAATCTCGAAAGCCGACGAAGAGCTTGTGCACCGCTTTAAAGATTTAGGCGTGCCGGCGCTGCTCGCCATCAATAAGATCGACCTTTTGCAGGACAAAAGCGTTTTGATGGAGCAGATCGCAAAGCTCTCTGCGCTTTACGATTTTGAGGCCGTGGTGCCGGTCTCCGCACAGGACGGCAACGGCATGGACGCACTGCGTGAGGAACTCATCGCGCTTGCGGAGCCGGGCGGACACTTTTTCTCCGAGGATACGCTCACAGACCAGCCGGAGCGCGTCATTGCGTCCGAGATCGTGCGTGAGAAAATTCTGCGCTTTACGGATAAAGAGATTCCGCACGGCGTTGCGGTCGTGACGGAAAGCATGCGCGACCTCGGCAACCTGACGGAAATCGATGCGACAATCTATTGCGAACGTGCCACGCACAAGGGCATCATCATCGGCAAGGGCGGCGCAATGCTGAAAAAAATCGGTTCGAAGGCAAGAGAAGACATGGAGCGCTTTTTCGGCTGCAAAATCAACCTGCGCCTTTGGGTAAAGGTGAAGGAGGACTGGCGCCAGCGCCCGCAGATTCTCACAAAGCTCGGTTTTAACGAACACGATTTTGACCAGTACCAATAAACCGTGATTTTCGGGAAAACGGTCACATTTTGAGAAATTGACAGACGTTTCCACGGATAAAACCTGCAAAAACCGCAGAAGCTAAAAACAGCTATACGGTTTAGGAGGCGTTTGTATGCGAAATTCCCCGATGCAGAATGCGGCGTATGCCGCGTGGAACAGCTTTTATAAAAGCGGCAAGGCGGAGGATTACATCCGCTACGTGCAGCTTACACGCCGGGAGCTTGCCGACGTGGATTTTACGGCAGGAGACTTTGATGCAGGTAAAGACCCAGGGACTCATCATTCGGGAGCAGACGGTGGGCGAGAGCGACCGCCTTGTCACGGTGCTGACGCGTGACGCGGGCGTGGTGCGCGCATTTGCCCGCCGCGCCAAAAACTTAAAAGACAGCAAAAGTGCCGCAACGCAGCTTTTGTGCTATTCCCGCCTTTCTATTTTCAAGGGGCGGGAAAAATACATGATCGACGATGCCGAGCCGATCGAGGTCTTTTTCGGGCTTCGGCGGGACATCGCCGCGCTTTCACTGGCGCAATATTTCTGTGAGCTGGCGTACTTAATGGTGCCGGAGGATACGGATTCCGAGGAATACCTGCGGCTCATCTTAAATTCCCTGCATTTTTTATCAAAGGGCACGCGGCCGATACGGCTGTTGCAGTCCGTGACAGAGCTGCGTATGCTCTCGTCGGCGGGCTATATGCCAAATTTAGTCGCGTGCGAAAACTGCGCCGCGTATGAGGCGGAAACGATGTTCTTTCTGCCGCAAAGGGGCATTATTCTGTGCGATAAGTGCTTTCACGGCGCGAATGAACCGTATGTCGCGCTGCCGCCGGGCGTGCTGACCGCCATGCGACACATTGCGTATGTGGATTTTGAGAAGCTCTATAACTTCTCGCTGCCGGAGGATGCGCTGAAAATTCTGAACGCCGCAACGGAAAGCTACGTTGTCCATACATTACATACCGTACCGAAGACCTTGGAGTTTTATAAAACGTTTTTGGATTAACAGAGGAGATTGACCCGGCAAAACCGGGTACGAAAAGAAAGCAGGAACAAAATGCTGAAAGATCATAAAGCGCTGGAGCTGGATAAAATTCTGCTTCAGCTTGCAAATGAAACCACTTGCCCGGATGCGGCGGAGCTGGCGCAGAAAATTGAGCCGGATACCGACATCCGCCATGTGGAGCGCCTTTTGCAGGAAACGGACGACGCGTTCGTTTTAATGGCAAAGTACGGCGCACCGTCGTTTTACGGCATGACGAACGTCACGAATGCGCTGCGTCGCGCAGAAGCGGGCGGCGTGCTGAATCTGGCGGAATTATTGTCTGTTGCCGCGACATTGCGTGCCATCCGCAGTGTTTCGGATTGGCGTAAAAAAAGCGAAAGCGTCAAAACGGCGCTCGATTACCGCTTCGAGACCTTGCAGCCGAATAAGTTTATCGAAGACCGCATCTCGATGACCGTCGTCAGCGAGGAAGAGGTTGCTGATACCGCAAGCGTCGCCTTGGCGGCTATCCGCCGCAAGATCCGCGCGGCATCGCTGCGCGTGCGCGAGCAGCTTGATAAAATGATCCGCTCGCAGACCTACCAAAAGTATTTGCAGGAAGCCATCGTCACCCAACGCGGCGGCCGCTACGTTGTGCCGGTCAAGGCGGAATTCCGCAATGAAGTCAAGGGCCTCATCCACGATTCCTCCGGCAGCGGTGCCACCGTGTTTATTGAGCCGATCGGCGTTGTGGAGGCGAACAACGAAATCCGCGTGCTGCGCTCGGACGAAAAGGACGAGATCGACCGCATCTTGACGGAGCTTTCCCGTGAGATCGGCGAGTTTGCGGACGGCATCATCCAGAGCTACCGCGCGGCGGTGGAGCTGAATCTCATTTTCGCAAAAGGGCAGCTCGCCTACAAAATGAAGGCGACCGTGCCGAAGCTCAATCAGGAGGGGCGCATCGCCATCAAATCGGCGCGCCACCCCCTCATCGATAAAAATAAGGTCGTGCCGACCGATCTGTACCTCGGCAGTGATTTTGACGCGCTCATCGTCACCGGCCCGAACACCGGCGGCAAGACCGTCTCGCTGAAAACGGCGGGCCTTTTGACGCTGATGACCATGTGCGGCCTGATGATCCCCGCAGCGGACGGCAGCGAAATTTCGATTTTCGACCACGTTTTGGCGGACATCGGCGACGAGCAGAGCATTGAGCAGTCGCTCTCCACGTTCTCTGCGCACATGACGAATATCATCCGCATTCTCGATATTGCGGACGACAAGAGTCTTATCCTAATCGATGAGCTCGGTGCGGGCACCGACCCGGTCGAAGGCGCCGCACTTGCCATTTCCATCATCGAAGCCATGCGCGCCAAAGGCACGCGCGTGATGGCAACAACGCATTACGCAGAGCTGAAGGCGTATGCCATTCAGACCGTTGGCGTTGAAAACGCCTGCTGCGAATTTGACGTGGCGACGCTGCGCCCGACGTATCGCCTGCTCATCGGCGTACCGGGTCGTTCCAACGCATTTGCCATTTCCGCACGTCTCGGTATGCCGACGGATATTGTAGAGCACGCAAAGGAGCTCGTTTCCGACGAAAGCACCATGTTTGAGGAGGTCGTCTCCCGCCTTGAGGAGAGCCGCCGCAAAATGGAGGACGAGCGCGAAAGCGCCGAGCAGCTGCGTTTGAAAGCACAGAACATGGAAAAAGAGGCTGAAG
This sequence comes from uncultured Eubacteriales bacterium, assembly GCA_934643185.1. Lineage (GTDB taxonomy): Bacteria > Bacillota > Clostridia > Oscillospirales > Acutalibacteraceae > Hominenteromicrobium. The sequence goes on along the minus strand of CAKUBN010000019.1, from coordinate 22,821 downwards.
CGCTGCGCGACCGCGCCGAAAAGGACGCAAAGCACGAGATCGAGCGCGCCAGAATGGAAGCGGTGGAGCTCGTGCAGAAAACGCGCCGCGAAGCCCAGAGCCTCTTGGATGAGCTCGAAGACCTGCGCCGCAACAAACAGAAGCTGCTCACCGCAGAGCAGAAAGCGCGCCTGAAGGCCGGCATCCGCGATATGGAAAAGGCCAACGACCCGGTGCACGAGCGCCGCATAGACGAAGATTACGTGCTGCCGCGCCCCTTACAGGTCGGCGATACGGTGCTCATCTACGACATTGATAAGATCGCGACCGTTTTGGATGTGCCGAAAAGCGGCGATCAGATCTTGGTGCAGGCGGGCATCATCAAAACGCGCGTGCCGCTGAAAAACCTGCGCCTGACCGACCAGAAGCCGAAGGAAAAGAAGAAAGCCGCAGGCGGTCACCGCACCGTGACGAAGAAGATGGATTCCGCTCCGGCGCGCAATGAAGTGGATGTGCGCGGCATGAATTTGGAAGAAGCGCTCATGGAAGTGGATGCGTTTATCGATCACGCTTTGATGCACAATCTCAACATGCTGACGATTATCCACGGCAAAGGTACAGGTATATTGAGAAACGGCATTCAGCAGCATTTGCGCCGCCACAAGGCCGTGAAATCCTTTCGCCTCGGCGTATATGGTGAGGGCGAAAGCGGCGTGACGATTGTAGAACTGAAATAACCTTAAGAGGATCGTAAGATGCAAAGTCTCGGCTTTACTTGACAGCAGCGAAAAATTCTCTTAAAATAGGTACAACAGAACCGATACCGCATAAAACTACGAAACAGGTTTTGTGCGGTATTATTTTACGCGGCCGGGCACAGCCGGGCTGCCGAAAGGCAGGGATTGGATGAAAAATCTATATAAAGCGGGTATGGGACGCTTTGCGGCGATATGTCTTGTGGTTTTGATGGTGTTTTCCATCGGCAACCTGTATGCATTTGCGGATGAAGCCGGAAACGGCGACACGAGCACCTCGTCTTCCGAAGACGGAGGCGACACGGGCAGCACCGTAAGCGCGACGGCAGCGGATGCCGAAGTGCCGGAGCAGCCCGCGGATCTTTATGTCTATGACGAAGCGAGTGTGATTTCCGCCAGTACGAAAACGGTAATCAACGATAAAAACGCTGACCTCAATGCGACGTATGGTGTGCAGATTGCGGTGTTCACCATGAACACTTTGCCCGGCGAAAAATCCGATTATGATGGCCGCGTGGCCTACCTTAAAAAGGTCATGGACACGTGGAAGCTTGGCGGCGACAGCAAAAACGGGCTTATCATAGGCCTTTCCGTTTCGGACGGCGACTATATGGCGGTGGCCGGTGACGGCCTGCACGGCGCGTTCTCCGGCACGGAGCTGAGCGCTTTGCTGCACGATAATCTGGAAGCGGATTTTCAGACCGGCGCATATGATGCCGGTGTTTTAAAGCTCTTTAACGCCGTGGCAGCGGCAGCGGAAACGTATAAATCCGGCAACCCCGTAGACTCGGCGGCTGTGGGCACTGCAAGCAACGCAGAGTCCGCCGCCGACGGTACGGAATCTTCCGCGGCCGAAAGCAGTGCATCCTCCGAAGCGAGCGGCCCTAAGGGCGGCTCGGTGATTTTCGGCATTTTGAAATTTGTTTTGGTGCTTATCATTGTCTTTGCGGTGTTGCTGCTTATCGTGTACATCCACGGGCAGCGCGTGCGCAAAAAGCGCCGCGAAGCGCGCCGCAGACGTGCGGAACAACGCCGCCGTGCCGCCGAGCAGGAAACGGCTGACCCGTACACCGCTCCGCGTAAGGAAGAACCGAAGCGCACGCTGGAGGACGATTACCTCGACTTCATGAACCGTTATAAATAACCGTAAATATAAAAATGCCGCAGGCACGGGAAAACCCGGTTGTCTGCGGCATTTTCTTTTGCGGTAAGATCAGCCCTTTGCGCGTGCTGCGATGATGGAAGCCATTTCGCCGACGTTCTTCATGGAGGAGATTTCGCCCATCTTGAACTTCATGCGGAACTCGCGCTCTACAGCGGAGATCAGCGTGATGTGCTCCAGACTGTCCCAATCCTCAATGTCGTCTGCGGTCGTTTTCGGCGTGACGTGAATGGTGTCATCGTCAAAAACATCCTGAAATACGCGGTCCAGTCTTTCAAAAATTTCTCTTGTGTCCATGGTAAAATTCCTTTCTGTGATTTGATTTAATACTTAATTTAGCGAGGATCACGCTTCTGCGTGGTCGTTGCCGAACACTTCGATCACGTGGTTCTGCGGCTTGTAGTCCGCGACGCGCAACTGCCACACGGTGCTGCCGTCCTCGTGCTCCTCAGTCTTCGTGAAGCCGAAGCGACCGAAAAGGTCGCTGACCATCTTGTTTTTTGCGGTGGGGTAGTAGTAGCCGTTAATCATCTCTACGCCCACTTCGCGGCAGCGCTCCACAAGGCAGTCCAACATGGCAAATTCCATATCGCGCTTTAACACGCGGCAGCTCATCAGCCATAGGTCAATGTCGAGTGCCGTGCCGTTTTTTCTGCCGATGACGACGGAAACGACGCCGTTGTCGCCGAATTTATCGATGAGCTTGCCGTACAGACGGATATAGCCGTCGTCCTCAAATACGCTTTCCATTTCGGCGGGCGTATAGCGGCGGGTGGTCACGTTGAACTGGTTGCTCTTGTTTGTAAGCTGTGTGATGCGCGCAAGGTACACCGGGATGAAATCATCGATGACGGCGTGCATCTCAAGGCTCTTTAAATAGTCGTTATAATCGCCGAACGACGCCATTTCCGCGGCGCGCAGGGCGTTTTTCTTGTACATTTCGTTGCGCTTCAAGTCATCTTCGCTGAAGGTTGTCACTTCAAAGAAGCCGCTGCGGTCAATCGTCGTGATGTAGTTTTCCACGCCGTCCATGTCCGGCACGGCCGCGCCCTTGATCTGCGTGCGTACGATCTCGCGCTCGGCGGGGTTATCGTCCGCAAAAACGATGGAGTCCGGCAGAATGTTGAGCTCTGCTGCGGTCTCCGCAATGTTGCGGTCTTTGTTTTCCCAGTTCGCCTTGATGATGACGAAATCGTCCGGACGCAGCGCGCCTTCCGGGTGATTTAACCCCGCAATGGCGTTTTCATGGTCGTTTTTGGAGCAGACCGTCAACACGATGCCGAGGCTTTTAAGCTGCTTTACATACGTCTGGAACTCGTAGTAGGACTGCGAAACGCCGGTCTCCTGACCAATCTCAATGCCGTCCACGCCGTCATCACCCACAACGCCGCCCCACAGGGTATTGTCGAGGTCGAGGGCAAGCGCCTTTTTATTCTTGCCGAAAATCGACTTGATGATGTGCGAAACGCTGAACGCAAAGGACGGGATCGCCTCAAAGCACATGGCGTATTTATACATGTTCCAAAAGAGCGGGTTCGACCACTCTTTCAGGCCGTAATCGGCGGAAACAAAGTTGAGGTCGTGGATGTAAAAGCTCTCGTTTTCGCGCGCATAGGCGTAAAACGATTCATTTAAGCGCGTGAGGAAATTCGTGCGGCCGTGGATGTCCCAAGCGTCGCGGCTGCCGAGCAGGCGGTAAAGCGGCATTTCAAAGTTATTTTGAATGATGGGGCAGTGAAACTTTTCCGCAATGCTTTTCCACATGGCCGTAAAGCGGCTCACTTCCGCGTGCAGCTTTTCGTCCACCTGCTCTGCGGTGTCAGTCATCTCCGGCCAGTCCGTCACGTTGCGATTCGTGGTGTGGATGAACACAATGTCCGGCTTGAAGCTTAAAAGCGTTTCATCCGGGAACATGGCGTCCTGAAAATATTGCGCGTATTCGGATTCGTAAAATTCCGGCTCAATACCGGCGTCTAAGAGGAAAAGCTCCAGCGTTTTTACAATGTCGCTTGTGGTGGAGCCGCCGAACACGGCAATCTTCTTTCTGATGCGCGAGGTGCCGTCTGCGAGCAGTGCTTTCTTTAAAGATTTGCGCTTTTTGATGATGTAAGCGGCGTCAAAGGGATATTCCAGTTCTTTCATAGGCTCTCCTTTGTTATTCTTTTGCGGAAGAGGTATCCTCTGTACCGGTCGAGGTGGTGTTAGCGGCCGTATCCGTGCCGGAAGCCGTCGTTGGTGCACTTGTCGCGGTCGGCATGACCGTTTTCGGCGTAACAGACGGGACAATGTGCGAATCGGTGATGGTCTTACCGGCGTTCTGCGCGATGAGGTTCTGAATGTTGTCGGCGTTATCGCCCACAACGGAGTATGCGGACATTGTAAAGAGCACATCCGTGATGCCCATATCCTTGATGAAGCTGACGAGGTTGCACTCCAAATAGCGCACGTCGGCAACGTAGATCTGCTCAAAGGAATTCGTATAGAACGGAATCTCCGCGTTACCGAAGCTGTCTTTAATGACGAGCAGCTTGCGGCCGTTCTTCATCTGCGTATCGACTTTTACGATGCAGGAGTCGCCGCCGAGGAACTTGAGGTACGCGTTTGCGGTGTCCACATCGGCAAAGAGGTCGTCTTCGTACTGGTAGTTAAAAGAAGTATCGTAGTAGGAAGCCACGTAGTTCGAGGCCGGCACGAAGTAGTGGAAATCGTCCGGGTCGTTCAAAATACGCGTATCCTGCGAGAAACCGTACATAGTGCCTACATAGCCCGGAATGGATTCTTCCGTGTAGGTGGAAAGGTCTGCGAACGGCACGCCTGCGGCCTCGGCAAACGTGCGGGCGGCATAGTAGGCACCGCGTGCCTGCCAGTGGTGGTCGGTGCGCAGGTAAATATCTTCCTCCGCATGCTTTTTCATTACGTCCACAACGTTTACGGACTGAATGCCGGCATTCAGCTTTTCGGCAACGCCGTCAAAGCATTCCTTCTGGTCGCCAACATAATCAATGCCGTTTTTCGGGGTGTAGATGGCGGAAGCGGTGGGCGCGGGCATAGACCAAATGGTCACACCGCTGCCGACCTTGCTTTGCAGGTCGTTGAGTGCATTGGCGTAAGCGGTGCCGCCACCGCCGCCGAAAGCCTCCATACAGCGCCAGTGATTATCCCAGTTTACAACAAGCAGGTTGTTCACCCATTCCAGTGTGCTGTTATCCTCGGTGCTGAAATCGCGGCCCATTTTTTCATCCGCAGCGCTCACGGCCGGGAACACACGCCCTGCGGCGTATTGCAGCAGGTTCGTGTTGTCTGGCACGGTGCCGTTTGCGGGTGTGGTTGTCTGGGTGTCACCGTTTGCGGCGGAGGTATCGGTGCTGTCCGTTTCGGACTTTGCGGTGCTGCCTGTCGATGCAAACATCTTCATGCCGAAAAGGTTTTTAATGGAGTTGCTCATGTTCTTAAAGCCATCGTGGTTCGGCACAGTGTCGTCAAACCATGTGGCAATATCCGCCGTAAACGAGCCGGAAAAATACGAGGAAAAGGAGAATTTCGGAAACTCCGCCAAATTGCGGTTTTCGATCTGCGAAACCTTAGAGCGCGGGAAAAGAAGCAGATACAGCGTCATCAGGGCGAAAAGCAGCACCATAACGCCGACGGATAAAATGGAAAGCCGCATGTTCAAAAGCTCGCGGCGGCTCGGCTTCGGCTTGCGCTGGCGCTCTTCTGTTTCCGTGGTTTCGCTTACCGGTTCTGCATCTGTGTTTTCGGGCTTTTCCGGTTCTGCGGCCGGCTCTGCAGGCTTACGGGGAGCAAAATAATCAAGGTCAAGGTCTTTAAAATCGTTCATGTCAATGATCGCCTCCCCTTAGAATCTGAAATACAGGAACACGTTGTTCGTGGTATCGACGAGCAGGACGCTCACAATGGCGAGCAGCACCATGCAGACCGCAACGGAGCCGACGCGGCCGATGGTGTAAACGGTATCGTTTTTGTTCTCAAGGAAATAGCTCTTGATCTTCGGCAAGACCGGCAGGCTGACGAGGATCGCGAACAAAATGAGGAAGATGTTGTTGCGCAGGGAGGAGAACGTCATGGGGTCCGTAAACGGCGCGCCGCTTGCGATCATGCTGATGCCCGTGATGTTGAGGAAGAACTGCCCAAGCTGGCCGAGGTCTTCAAAATAGAAGATGCCAAAGCCGAGGATGATGACAAGCTTCGTATACACGTGCTTCCACACGATCGGCCACTTTTTCATGCGCTTTTTGCCCATTTTCTGCTCAAACAGCATGAAGCAGCCGTAGTAAAGGCCCCACAAAATGAAGTTCCACGCGGCGCCGTGCCAAAGGCCGGTGCAGAACCAAACGAGGAACAGACCGAAATACTTGCGCGGCTTGCCGAAGATCGGCACATACAAAAGATAGTCGCGGAAGAAGGAGCCGAGGGAGATATGCCAGCGCTGCCAGAACTCCGCAATGGTGGTGCAGGCAAACGGATGGCGGAAGTTTTCGTCAAAATGGAAGCCGAACATGCGGCCAAGGCCGATGGCAATATCGGAATAACCGCTGAAATCAAAGTAAACGTACAGCGAATACACGATGATGGTGTACCATGTGCCGAGCACGGAAAGCCCCGTGATGTCCTTGCCGAAGAACGTGTTGACGATGGACCACAAATTGTTCGCGATGATGACCTTTTTCGCAAGGCCTAAAATCACGCGCAGTGCGCCCTCGCACAGGTCGGTCGCGTTGACGGAGCGGTTGTCGATCTCCTGCTCCACTACGCTGTACCGCACGATCGGGCCGGCGATGAGCTGCGGGAAGAGGGAGAGGTACAAAAGAAACTTGTGGTACTTCGGCTGCACGTCCACGGTTTCCCAGTAGCAGTCGAGAATATACGAAATCGCCTGGAACGTGTAAAAGCTGATGCCAATCGGCAGTGTGATCTGCGGCACGGGAATAGCTGCGCCCGAAACGGCGTTCAGGTTTTCCACAATGAACGCGCTGTACTTAAAGATGAGCAAAAGCAGAATATCTACAAAAATACCGCCGCCAACGGCTAACTTTGCACGCGGGGTATCCCGGAATTTGCCGATCAATATGCCGATGAACCAGTTAAAGAACGAGCTGAACAGCAAAAGCAAGATCCAAAGCGGCTCGCCCCAAGCGTAAAAGATGAGTGAAAAGACGATCAGCACGATGTTTTTGGTGCTGAGCTTTTTGGCGAGGCCGTAACAGATGAGGCACAGCGGCAAAAAGACGTAGATAAAGAACAAATCGGCAAAAACCATGTATCGGGCTCCTTAATCCTTTATTTTCTCCGTGCAGGCACATTTCCCAAAGCCCGCAGCGGCTGGTTTCCATAAGTTTTCATACATATATTAGTATAATCGAAAAAGGGGGCTCAGTCAAGGAGAAGCGGCCTTCAGTTTCATGCCTTTTGCGGAAAATTTGCACGGGGTTTTGGGGCTTTTTCTGTGTACATTTCAGCGTGTGAAAATCTGATATGATTGACAAATCCGCCGCCGTGCGGTACAATAACACGGTAGACTTTATAGCCTCAATTTAACATGTCTCAGTAGCTCAGCTGGATAGAGCACCACTCTCCTAAAGTGGGTGCCGGAGGTTCAAATCCTCTCTGGGACGCCAAAACCCTTGCCGTAAGCCGTTTTTTGACGATTTACGGCATTTTTCTAAATAACACTAAAAATTCAAGGAGGACACCATGAACATCATAAACACGTCCGCCGATATTCCGTCGCTCTTTCATAAAGGTCAGTTTGATCTTGAAAAATGGAAAACCTATATGGACGCACACGTTCCCGGCGCAAAGGCGCTTTGCCTTCACGACATGGAAAACTGCATCAAAACAGGGTACTCATGGCAGGATGATTTTTTGCCGGTGCTGAACTTTGTGGCGGCTGACCGCCCGAGATTTGAAAAGGCCGTCTAGACATTTCAAAAGATCACGGACGGTCTTGATGCAAGAATTGTTGAGGTTTTCGATAAAACCGTTGATACGGATGTCATTTTGTACTTAGGCCTTTGCAACGGTGCGGGCTGGGTCACATCGGTCAACGGCAGAACGACCGTCCTGCTCGGAATCGAAAAGATCATGGAGCTTGATTGGGGCAATACGGACGACATGAACGGATTGATTTTGCACGAGCTCGGCCACGCGTATCACGCGCAGTACGGCTTATTCAAGTGCGATATAGGTTCATCACGGGACGGGTTTATCTGGCAGCTCTTTACGGAAGGCGTCGCGATGGTATTTGAGCAAGAGGTGGTCGGAAACAGCGGGTACTTCCATCAGGACAAAGATAGTTGGAAGAAATGGTGTGATGAAAATGCGGAGCACATCAAGCGCACTTTTGATTCCGACCTCAATTCCATGACCTGGGAAAATCAACGCTATTTCGGTGATTGGGTCAGATTTGAAGGACATTCGGATGTCGGCTATTATCTCGGTACGCTTTTTGTCCGGTATCTGCTCTGTTCGGAGTGTTTTGATAAGGTCATAAAGTACGACATACATAAGGTCAAACAGGAGTACGAAGCATTCATTGTCACGTAAAGCTTGCTGTCGCAGCCTTTGCGGGAAGCAGCTTTGAAACGCAAAACAGCCGGAAATCTCTGAAAATGAGGTTTCCGGCTGTTTTTCTGCGGTTATTTAATGCTGAAAATTACTTTTCTTCCAGCTCGCGAACGCGGCGGAGGATGTCTACGGAGTAGGACGGGATGCGGCCGAGGGCGTCGGGGCCGACGTTCAAAAGGTAATTGACGCCCATGCCGTTGAGCTTTCTCTTGTTTGCAAGGATCTGCTCCGGCGTTTTCCAGTTGTGGTCGTAGTATTTAAAGCCCCACGTGTCGTTCAGTGTGGCGGCGGTCTCGTAGAGGTTGTACGGCGAATACTTAAAGCCAAATAGGTCGTTCATGGACTGCATGTCGCCCGCGCGCTCCTTTGAGATCTCTGCCGGACGCTCGTCGGGAATTTCGTTGTCACCGAGGGAAACGTAATCGTACACGCCGTTGCCGAGGCGGGAGTTCACAAGGCAGTCCGGCTGATACTGCTTCACAAGGTCGTAAAGCTCCTGGCTCTGCGCTTTCGTCATCACACCCGGGGTGTCGAACCAAATGAGGCAGATGTCGCCGTATTTCGTCATGATCTCCTTCACCTGCGGCTTGATCTTCTCGTTAAAGCAAATGGAATAATCCTTGTTGTCCGCGCCGGGGAAATCCCAGTTGTTGAACCACGCCGTGCCTGCGCAGCCGGTGGTTTTGTCGTAGCCGCCGCCGTGCGGGTGGTGCCAATCGAGCTCCTGCGAGTAGTAAAGCCCCAGCTTTAAGCCGTGCTTGTAGCAGGCTTCCGCAAGCTCTGCAATGAGGTCGCGGCCAAACGGCGTCGCCTTTTTGATGTTGTACGCGTCGCAGTCGGAATCAAACAGCGCAAAGCCCTCGTGGTGCTTGGAGGTGACCACAAGGTAGGTCATGCCGCATTCCTTTGCAAGCTTTACCCACTCTTCGGCGTTAAAATAAACGGGGTTGAACGCGCCTGCAAGCTGCTCCATCTCGCGGTTCGGAATGGCGAACGCGGACTGAATCCACTCGCCGTAGTCATAAGGCGTGCGCTTGCCTCTGTATTCACCGGCCAGCATGGAGTAAAGCCCGAAATGCACCATCATGCCGTATTTCGCTTCGCGAAACCATTCAATATTGCTCATGTCTTTTCTGCGCGGCCGCCGAGTATACAGCCGCACTCCTCCTTTATGTGTTCTTACCGTATAGTATAGCATACCGGTGCGAAATTGTCTTTTACTTTTTGAAAAACACGTGAAATTCATTTTTAAGGGCGAAAGTCTTAAAGGAAGCACTTGAGTTCTATGAAAAAACATAGTATAATTAAAATAGCTAAATTTGCGGAAATTTGCCGGGAACACGGCGTTAAGGGGTAAAGATGAGCATGGAAGAGCATAAGCGCTTTGCAGAAACAAGGAAGGCGGCGTCAAACGGCCTTGCTGCAAAACGGCGCAGCCTTGAAAACGCGCTGAACGATGCGGAAAAGGAAAAGCAGATCCTGAACGCGCTGTGCATCAACTACACGGCGGCGTATTGCTGTGATCTTTTGACCGACCGCATGGAGGTCATCAAGCAAAAACGCGTTTCGCATTCTGCCCGCTCCAAGGATAAGCTGCAGGACCCCAACAGCTACTCGGAGTGGATCCGCTATTCGTATGAGCATGTTGTAGACCGCGAGGAATCTCCGGAATATCTGGAGGTGTTGGACGCGAAAAATCTGATGCACCGCCTGCAGACGGAAGAAAGCTTTACCTATCCGCATAAAACCGTGCCGAACGCGGCGGGCATGCAGTATTTTGAGGCCACGGTCGTGCGCCTCTACGTAGATGAGACCACGTTCAGGGTCATTGTGGGGTACCGCCCCATCGATGATATTTTGGCGGCGGAAAAGGAACGGCAGGAAGAGCTTGAAAATGCGCTTATGGCAGCAAAGCGGGCCAACGCGGCAAAAACGGATTTTCTGCGCCGCATGAGCCATGATATTCGCACGCCGCTCAACGGTCTTATCGGCCTTTTGAATATCGACGAAGCGCATTTTGACGATCAGGAGCTTGTCCGCGCGAACCACGAAAAAATGCTCATTTCCGCAAACCACCTGCTTTCACTCATCAACGACGTGCTGCAAATGAGCAAGTTGGAGGACGGCTCCGCGGAGCTTGCACATGAGCCGATCAGCCTGATCGAGCTCACGCGCGACATCGTGAATATCGTGGTGGACAGGGCGACGGAGTCCGGCATCCGCTGGGAATACGAAAGAGGAAAAACGGATATTCCGTATCCCTATATCTACGGCAGTCCGCTGCACCTCAGACAGATTTTTCTCAATATTTACGGCAACTGCATCAAGTATAACCGCCCGGGCGGCAAGGTGACGACCATTGTGGAATCGCTCGGCGACAAGGACGGCATATGCTGGTACCGTTGGATCATCACCGATACCGGCGTTGGCATGAGCGAAGATTTTTTAAATCGCATTTTTGAGCCGTTCGCGCAGGAAAAAAGCGATGCCCGCAGCGTGTATCAGGGTACGGGCCTTGGTATGTCCATCGTAAAAGGCCTCATCGACCAGATGGGCGGCAAAATCGAGGTCACAAGCAAGGTAGATGTCGGGTCCAAGTTCGTGATCGACCTGCCGTTTGAGATCGCTCCGCAGCCGGCGGAAGCCCCGGAACAGGCACTGCCCGAAAGCGACCTGCACGGCCTGCATCTGCTGATGGCGGAGGATAACGAGCTGAACGCGGAAATTGCCGAAATGCTCCTGCGCGATGAGGGTGCCGAGGTCACCGTTGTGTATGACGGCGCACAGGCAGTGAAAACATTTAAAAGCAGCCCCGCCGGTACGTTTGACGGCATTTTGATGGATATGATGATGCCCGTCATGGACGGCCTGACCGCTACAAGGGAGATCCGTGCATCAGCGCATCCCGATGCAAAAACCGTGCCCATCATCGCCATGACGGCGAACGCGTTCGTCGAGGACGCGCAGGCGTGCATGGAGGCCGGCATGAACGCGCACTTTGCAAAGCCGCTGCAAATTGAAAAGCTTGCCGCGGTCATCACGCAGTGCTGCCGCGCAATGAAATAAAAAGTAAGGTCGGCAGAAAACAGACTGCCGGCTTTTTTAGTGGCCCCAAAAGGAAAAATATGCTATACTACACCTGTAAACCATGGAAAACGGAGGCAGCAAAATGGCGGAATATCTGGATATTGTAGATGAAAACGGCGAGCCGACCGGGCAGACGGTAGAGCGCGAAACGGCGCATGCAAAGGGCATTCGGCACCGCACGGCGCATTTGTGGCTCGTGCGGGAGAAAAACGGCAAATTGCAGGTTTTGCTGCAAAGGCGCGCAAAGCACAAGGAGTCTTTCCCGGACCGGTACGATACCTCGAGCGCAGGACATATCCCGGCGGGCGACGAGTACAGAGAATCGGCGATCCGCGAGCTTTTTGAGGAGCTCGGCGTACACGCGAAAGCGGAAGACCTCGTGTACTGCGGCGTCCGCCGTGTGGTGTATGACGGCGAATTCGGCGGCAAGCCGTTTCACGACCGCCAGGTCTCGAAGGTGTTCTACCTTTGGTTCGATGCGGACGAAAGCGCCTTTAACATCGACCCCGGCGAGGTGGACAGCGTTTTGTGGATGGATTTAGACGCGTGCATCGACGGCGTGCGACACAATACGTTCCCGCACTGCATCGAAATGGACGAGCTCGAAATTTTATGCGGCAAGCTGGGCATAGACTGCTATAAAATATAATAAATTTACTTTGTAATGACCTGCACGTTTGTGTCTGCGTAGTCGGAGAGCAGGGAGAAATCTTCCTTCAGCCCGTCCGTGATGTAGACCGTATCATCCGTTGTAATGAAGATCGCTTCAAAGTTGCTGCTTTCTGCCCAGAGAGCGGCGGCTTTTTCTAAGCCCATCACAAAAAGCGAGGTGGAAAGCCCGTCGCACACCGCGCCGTCTTCACCGATGACCGTCACGGCAAGCAGGCCGCTGTCTGCCGGGTGCCCGGTTTTCGGGTCCATAATGTGCCAGTAGGTCTTGCCGTCCTGCTCAAAATAACGCTCATAGCCGCCGGAGGTGACGACCGCCTTATCGCGCACGGAGACTACCATCATCGGCTCTTTATTGTGCGGATTTTTTACAGCGATCTGCCATGCGCCGCCGTCCGGCTTGCTGCCGATGGTCTGCACGTTGCCACCGAGGTTCAAAAGGGCAGAGGTAACGCCCTTTTCGCGCAGCAGATCGGCCGCCTGCTGTCCGGCGTAGCCCTTTGCAATGCTGCCAAGGTCGATCTCCATGCCTGCGGGCAAAGTCACTTCGCCGGTACTTTCGTCGTACTGCACTTTGGTGTAGTCCACAAGCGGCAGAAGCGACGCGATCTCATCTTCACTCGGCACCTTATAGCTGCCGGTCGTAAAGCCCCATGCGCGCACAATGGGGTAAACAGAAATATCCAGCGCGCCGTTTGTGTGGCTGCACATGGAAAGTGCTTTCGTCATCAGGTCGGCGGCACTGTCCGTCACTTTGCCAAAGCCATTTGCGTTGATCTGCGCGATCTCGCTTGAGCTTTTCGTCACAGAAAGCTCGTCTTCAAGGCTGTTTATCAGCGCTTCTGCGTCGTCAATGAGCGAAGCGTCGCCGTATACGGTGAATTCCATAGTGGTATCCATGGCGTAAAACGTTTTCTTTTCGGCCTGCGGCATGCGGGAACACCCCGTGCACAGTGCAAAGCACAGTGCAAAAATCAGCACAAAACAGCAAAAAACGGATAAAACTTTCTGCATAGCGGTCTCCTGTTCGCAAAAGAATCATAGAATATCAAAAAAAGATGATAGATATTCAAAAAATGAATACTGTTTCCGGTTGACAACAAAGGAATTTATTGGTAGCATACTGTGTGGTGGTTAGTATAATCTAACTTTATGCATACCGTAAGCGGGTGAAACAGCGGCCCTCCGCGTGAGGGGCCGAAGGCCCTTTTGCGGCGCATAAAGCTTGGGGTGCTTACCCTGATTTTTTTCAGTGTAAGTTAGATATATCTAACCCACGCGCAGCATTATACCACGGAAAAGCGCGCCTTTCAACCGTTCTGACAGATTTTGTTGAAAGCTGTCCGTGGGAATATCCGAAGCGGCGGAGAAACCGCAAAAATGAAGGAGGCAGCATGAAAAACATTTGCAAAAAAGCAGCGTCTTTGCTTTTGGTGACAATGATCCTCTTGTCCATGGTCGTGACCGGCGTCGTGGCAGAGGCAGCAGCACCGACAGAAGTGAAAAGCTGCGAAGTCAGCGGATTTATGCCAGAGACGCTGAATCTCGAATTCGCCGACACAACATGGATGAATGCCATTACCGGCGTTACGGTAAATGGCACTTCGTACACCAAAGGTGACCTCAGTTGGGGCGCCAGCGGAACCCTCTGGAATGTGGGCAGCGTTACAGGTGCATATGGCAGCTACACGGCGCTGAAAATCGTAAATCCCGATTCCTATCCGGCAACGCTCGAAATTGCGGCAGACGGTTACAACACGATCACCGTGAACGTAGAGAAAAACGCGTCTGTGTATCCGTATGTTTACACCGCGACCGTAAAGACCCCGGAGGTTGAACCGAGCACTCCTCCGACGGAGCCGGAAGAGGATAAGGATCCGCCGACCGATTTTACGGTATCGGCATACTTCGGCTATGACTTTGACATGACTTTTACCGATGCAGCAGAGTGGTTGAATGCTATTACCGACGTACAAATTGACGGTACATCTTGGAAAAAGGTCAGCTATACATCTCTCGTCGGTGACAATGCAAAGTACTATGTAAATGCAGACGATGGTAGAATTTTGATCGGTGAAGGCTTTGTAAATGATACGGCAGTCTGCGTCATCACCGCAGAAGGCTATAAGCCGCTCACGCTCACACTGAACAAGACGAACCATACCGCGGTTGTGGGCACATCTACCCCGACTGCTCCGCCGACCACGGAACCGAGTGAAGAACCGAAGCCGGTAGAGGATAAGGATCCACCGACGGAGTTTACTTCCGGCAGTTACTTTGGCTATGATTTCCAGATCACTTTTGAAAACGGTGAGGAATGGCTGGAGGCTGTGACGGATGTTGAAATCAACGGTACGGCATGGAAAAAAGCTGACAATTCGTTCGACGTTTCAAGCAACGATTATTACTACATCCGCAACAGCGGCAGAATCTTGATCGGCGAAGGCTTTGAGGGCGATACCGCAACCTGTGTCATCAAAGCGACCGGCTACAAGCCGCTCACGCTCACGCTGAACAAAACAAATCACTCCGCTGTTATCGCTTCGACTGAAGAGCCGACGAAAACGGTTGACATCAAGGATGTCACTTTGGAAAGCGATGCTTTTGGCAATGATTGGAACATTAAATTTGCAAAGCCGGACGATTACGTGAAAAACGTCACCGATTTTAAGGTGAATGGCGTTTCCTGGACACGCAAATCCTATGCACCGTCTACCGGCGGCGCATATTATAAAGATGCCGACAACAATTTGATCACGATCGCGCAGAAGAGCTACTCGACTTCCGAGAACGAAGTGCCTGTCAGAAGCGGCGACGTCATCACCATTTCCGCAAAGGGCTATGAAGACCTGAACCTCAAGTTCGTTGTAGATAAGGACGGCAAGGCATCTCTCGTGGCAGACGACGGTGAGGGCGACCCGCTTGAGCTGCACGTAAAGATCGAGGGCTCGTTTGAAGCTGCTATCGTCGGCCAGAAGGATTACGACGGCGTTTCCGGCGCAAGCACAGGCGGTTCTACCTCGAACAACAACAGCAACGTTACCGTTTACGGCGCGCTGACCGAAAAAGGCACAGAACCGACCGAGAACGATTGGGTAAGACTTGACAGCTCTGATTCCACGATTGAAAACAAAATCGATTTGAACGACAGCAAAGTCAGCATCGTTTCGGATGTCGAAAACGGCACACCGGAAGACGCAGACTGCGGCATGAAGGGCGTCTTCATGCCGGCCATCAGCAGTTCTCTCACGCTGAGCGGCACACCGAAGGATGCGGGCAAGTACCTCATCTCGGTTTCCATCGAAGACAATCAGGGCAGAAAAGCCACCAGCAACACGCTGCCCTTTGTAATTTACACCGGCGAAGAGACCCTCGCCGAGCAGATCAAGCTCGAAAACCTCAGAAAATATGAAAGCGGCAAGTACGCTTGGGACATCATGGAACCGTGGGCCATCAAGAACTTCGGCAGCAACGTGGACGGCGAAGAAGAAAGCGTCCGTGTACCGGCTGACCTCGAAGTTTGGTTCGGCTCGCATGAAAGCGGCACATACGGCTACCTCGGCTATGACCTCTCTTGGGACGAGGTAGAAGCGGGCAACATCCCGCAGACACTGTACATCCCGGCCGGCTGCGATTTGACCCTCACCAACATGGAGATCCTCAGCAGCGTGCGTATCGTCATTGAAGACGGCGGCAAGCTCACACTGGACGATTCCGTCGTGCAGGGCATCATCGACGTGCAGGGCGGCGGTACGTTCTCCATGAACTACAGCGCATTCGACGGCGATTTCAAGACGGGTGCTTCCGTTTGCGGCCAGATCCGCCTTGCAGACGGCGCTGTCCTTGAAAACGCAGCGATTTATTCCCACGCAAACTACCTTGCAAACGGCGACACGGCGGACCGTACCACGTCTGCCCCGGTCGTTGTCACAAACGGCAATGTGACCGTTAAGGGTCAGGTCTTCATTGAAGGCGACGAAGCCGGCAGCAAGATCGGCCAGACCGCTCTGCAGGTCAACGGCACGCTGAACCTCGAAGACGGCGCAACGCTCGTCGCATACGGCGGCGGTGCAACGGTCATTATGGACCTTACCGGCGGCACGGCGATCGACCTGAACGGTACCATCACCGGCAACGGCAAGCTCGTTGCCATCGGCGGCCAGTCCGTCTTCGGCAACGGCGGCACGGCAGTTTCCGGCAGCGGCACCATCTCCACAAGCGAAGTGTTCCTTCAGGGCGCAATGGCGAGCGATAACGGCTGGAGCGCAAAGCCCGGCAAGGCACTGAACGGCGACATCACACTTACAAGCCCGAGCCGCCATGTGAAGGACGGCGAAAACGGCCAGACCGGCGCGGATGACCCGCTCAAGGAGCTCTACTGGAAGACCGGCATTGAGCTTACCCCGCCGCTCGATAAGTTCACCACCGAGCAGCATGAGGACGCTGTAACGGATACGACCGTCTGGAAGTTCGACGAGAACACCCACTGGAACCCGTGCGACGACACGACCTGCGGCGTACATGTAAACGAGGCGGCACACACCTTCGTTTGGGTGAATGACGAAGCGGAAAGCGGTGTCAGCACCCAGAGCGCAGAGGCCGGCACAAAGCACGAGGAGTGCACCGTTTGCGGCTATACGCGCAACGAAAACACGCCCATCACCCCGGAGCCGATCGTGACCCCGGAACCGTCCGCAGAGCCCACAACGGAACCGACCGCAACTCCGGCCCCGACTGCAGAGCCGACGACGGAGCCCACGGCAACCCCCGCACCGACTGCGGAACCTACGGCTGAACCAACCACGGCGCCGTCCGCAGAGCCGACCGCAACGCCCACAACAGCGCCTACGGCGACACCGAGCGCAGCGGCTACCGCTACCCCGGCCCCGACCAACAACAATAACGGCTCGAACACCCCGAAGACCGGCAGCGATTACACCGCCGTTATCTTCAGTGTTACCTTCCTCGCCGTTTCCGGCGCAGCCATCACCGTGCTTGCAATTTACAATAAAAAGCGCGGTAAGCACGCCGCAAAATAAAACCGTTTCCTAAACGGAAGATATTTCCTCCCTAAAACAAGCTCCGGCAGACTGCATTTGTCTGTCGGAGCTTGTTGCTGTTTATTTATCGGTTTAAATATTTTTCTGCGCCGTTTACAAACCAGTCGTGGCGCGCCTTTGTCACGTATTCGTCCTCTTCCTTCCACACGTCAAAAATCAAATCGTGCCGGTCAGCGTAGAGCGAGCACAGCTCTTCGGCGGTGTATGTCTTTTTCAGATCTAAGCCGAACAGCGCGGCCATTCTTTCATCCAGCGCTTTGTTGTATGTGTTTTTAGAGGTGAACCCGGGGATAGTCGAAAGCGGGTCTGTACATTGCGTTTGGTATGCCTTGCAGGGCTTGCAAATGTCGTCTCCGTCCGTCGTCAGCCGAAGCACAGCTTGCTTATCCGAGATGATTTGATTCGCGACCTTATAAAAATCGTGCCCCATTTTTTCGTCGGGGACAAACACCTCAATCCCTTTCCCGTATAGCTTAATGATGTCCATAAAGTGGTGCGGCTTTATTGTGATGACGTCCATCGTGAACCTCCTTTTTAAAACACAAATTGCAGTAAAAGCATATAGCACACCGTTCCGGCGGCGATGGAAAGCAGCATTTGGCGCTTCCATAAATGCACGCCCGCGGTGACAAAAATCGAGATGAACTCCGGCAGGCCGTGGCTGCCGCCTACAATATCCACGTTTTTCAGGCAGTAAATGACCAGCATGCCAAACACCGCGCCGGGCAGATATTTGCCGATATACTGGACAAATGCGGGCGTTTTGCGGTTTTCGCGGAACACGATAAACGGCAGAAAGCGCGTTGTCATCGTGCCCAAAACGCAAAGTCCTATCGTAATGATCTGCTGCGGTATCGTCATGCCTTCTTCGCCTCCGTTCCTTTCAGCTCGCGCGCTTCGATCGGCTTGCGCAGCACGGCGAGCGCCAGCAAAATGAGCACCATCGTCGGGATCATAAACGAATCCGCGCCGAACACCACAAGGCACAAAACGGAAGCCGCAAGGCCGAGCATTGCGGGCGTGTGGTTTTTGTCCTTCAGCCATTGTTCGAGGAAAATGACGACGAACATCGCGGTCATCACAAAGTTGATGCCGGTCGTGTCAAACGTCAAAAGCGAGCCGACAAGCCCGCCGATCGTCGCGCCGGAGACCCAGTAAATGCGGTCGAGCATCGTGACGAAAAACATGAACCAGCCCTTGTCCACATCCTCGGGGATCTCGGCCGTGTAGTTGATGGAAAACGTCTCGTCGCACATACCGAAAATGAGATAGAACTTTTTCCAGCCCGTGCCCTTGAATTTATCCAGCATCGAGATGCCGTAAAACAAATGCCGCGCCTGAATGAGCAGCGTCATAATGAGGACCTGCACCGGGGCAAACGGGCTTAAAAGTATTTCTACCGCCACAAATTCCAGCGACCCGCCATAGATGAGCAGGCTCATCAGCATGGGGTACACAAAGGAGAAGCCGGAGGCGTTCATATAAATGCCGTATGCCATGCCGAGAAACCAGAACCCCGCAAAAATGGGAATGGTGTGCGGAAAGGCAGCTTTAAAAGCTTTTCGTTTCATAGGGGAGGGCACCTTTCAGGGAAAATTGCGCGCGTGATTTACGCAGTACCCAAAGTATAGCACAGGAACGAAAAATCGACAAGAAAAATCACGGCAGATGTTGGACACGACAGACCCGTTGTGCTATACTTTGTCTGACCGAATTTGCAAGGTCAGGGAGGAAGCAAAAATGAAAAAATATCTTTTGTCAAAGGACGGGCAGTTTTATAAAGCAAATCTGCATTGCCACAGCACCGTTTCAGACGGCAGCTTAACGCCCGAAGAGCTCAAAGCACTTTACTTGTCCATGGGCTATTCCGTCATCGCGTTTACAGACCACGATGTGCTCATCCCGCACCCGGAGCTCAAGGACGAGCACTTTCTGCCGCTCAACGGCTTCGAGGTGGAAATCACCAAAGAGGGCGAAGACTGGGGCCACACGCGCACGTGCCACATCTGCATGATCGGTCTTGACCCCGAAAATACCGTGCAGCCCATGTGGAACCCGAAGTACCTCTTCGGCAACGCGCCGCAG
The DNA here is from genome assembly GCA_934643185.1 of uncultured Eubacteriales bacterium. Taxonomy (GTDB): domain Bacteria; phylum Bacillota; class Clostridia; order Oscillospirales; family Acutalibacteraceae; genus Hominenteromicrobium. The sequence goes on along the minus strand of CAKUBN010000019.1, from coordinate 3,439 downwards.
TATGCGGACAAAGTTAAATACGATAAAACGCAGCCGTATTATGAGCGCGAGTATACCGGCGCGGGCATTTCCGACATCATGAACACGGCAAGAGAAAGCGGCTTTTTCGTCACGTACAATCACCCCACGTGGTCGGTGGAATCCTATCCCGATTACGCAAACTACAAGGGCATGCACGCCGTGGAGATCGTGAATTTCAACTGCCAAACGGAGGGCTACGAGGATTATAACCCCCGCGTGTATGATGACCTCCTGCGCATGGGCCGCAAAATCTACGCCATCGCGGCGGACGATAACCACAACAATTTCCCATTAAATACCCGCCAAAGTGATTCGGGCGGCGGCTTCACGATGATCAAAGCCGAGAAGCTCGCGTATAAAACCATCACAAACGCGCTTTTAAACGGCGATTTCTACGCCTCCGAGGGCCCGGAAATTCACGAATTATGGATCGAAGACGGCAAAGCGCACATCACGTGCACCGCCGCGGACAGCATCCGTCTTTCGGCAGACATCCGCACGGCGGGCATCCGTTTTGCGGAAAAAGACGAGGTTTTAACGGAAGCCACGTTCGACGTGCCCACAAATGCCGCGTATATCCGTTTCACCGTCACAGACGCCCACGGCCGCCATGCCTGCACGAACGCGTACTTTTTGAAAGATCTGTAAGTTGATGAAACACCGCAGAGTGAACGGCTTGTCCCTCGCTCTGCGGTGTTTCCATCACTTTGCGCTATGCTGTACTCAAAAACTTTTTTAAAAAAGTTTTTGAAACCGTGCAACATTTCGAGATTCCCGGGTGTATATAGGGCAGAAGAACAAAAACGGGCACGAAAAGCCCGAAAGAAAGGAACCTGTCTTATGAAAAAGTTTAAAAATGTATTTGTTGTTTTGCTTGCAGCCGCTTTGCTGTTTTCCGCCGCAGCCTGCAATGCCGCGTCGAATACCTCGGCGGCGGAGAACACCTCCGCCTCAAGCGAAAACACCCAAATCGCAAACCCGTTTACGGATTATGATTCCCTGCAGGAAGCAATCAAGGCCGTTGGATTTGACCTCACGGTGCCGGAAAGCATCGAAAATTACCCCGAGGTCTATTATCGCGTGCTCCATGACGAACAGCTCATGGAGGTGCAGTACAGAAACGACGAGCATCAGATCTGCATCCGCAAAGCGCCGGGCGAAGACGATATCAGCGGCGATTATACCCAGTATAACGGCGCAGAAGAAACAGAGATCGGCGGCCGCACCGTAACGTTAAAAGGCGACGGTGAAACATTCCACAATGCCGTGTGGACGGAAGACGGCTATACGTATTCCGTGTACAGCGACGCAGGGCTCTCCCGTGAGGACTGCACCGCGATCGTGGAAGCAGTAAAGTAAAATTCAAAAAGGAAAGAGGGTACGGCGATGGTCGGCGTATGGCAGCAAAATTCAATAGGCGTGCGGATATTCTCGTTTTTCGCCGCGCTGTTCGCGAAACCGGCGGAAGCTGAACCCGAAAGCCGGGAAGAACTCAACCGCCGCGCAGCGCATCTGCTGGAAACGCACGGCAATGCCATTTTGCGGTATGCGTACAGCTACCTGCATAATATGGATGACGCCGAAGAGGTTTTGCAGGATACGCTCATCCAGTTTTTAAAAGCCGCGCCTACGTTTCAAAACGAGCAGCATGAAAAAGCATGGCTGCTGCGCACAGCATCAAACCTCAGCAAAAACCGCCTGCGCTACAATGCGCGGCGGCAAACGGACGAGCTCAACGACGAGCTTATGGCAGAAGAGCGCGAGGACCTCAGCTTTGTGTGGGAAACCGTAAAGAAATTGCCCGTGCCTTACCGGGAAGCTGTGCACCTCTTTTACGAGGAGGGCTATTCCACTCGTGAGATCGCGCAGATCTTAAACCAAAACGAAAGCACCGTGCGCGCGCACCTCAGCCGTGGACGGGAGAAGCTGAAAACACTTCTGAAAGGGGAGTATGACTTCGATGCGTAAATATAATGAGATCATGGAAAAGCTCGAGGTCACGCCGGAAATGTACGCGCGCATCATGAAAAATGTGGAAACGGCAGACCTTTCAAAATCGAACATCGTGCGTTTTCCGGGCCACAGTTTGAAAAAATACGGTTCGCTTGCCGCGTGCTTCGTATTGCTTTTGCTGGGCGGTTTGTTCTTGCCAAGGCTCCTGCAAACCGATGTGCCAAAGGAGCCCGAGACCACGACCGCGTGGGGCGCGGCAGTCTATGCAACGCAGGCCGAGCTGGAGGCCGTCGTCGGCTTCCCCGTGCCGGAGCTTTCAAGCAGCTTGCCGTTCACGCCGCAGAATGTGCAGTACGCCGCCTATGAAAACGGCATGGCCGAGGTCGAATACACCGGCGCCGATCAGGAGACCGCCTGCCTGCGCAAATCGCGCGGCGCAGAGGATAACTCCGGCGATTACAATACGTACGGCGATATAAAAACGCTCACCGTAAACGGCGTATCGGTCACATTAAAGGGCGAAAACGGGCGCTATACGCTCGCTGTTTGGCAAAAAAACGGCTTCTCCTACTCGCTGAGCCTCTCAAACGGCATTGCCGCCGAGGCATGGCCGGCGCTCCTCGCAAAACTCGAATAAAACCGCACAGCGCTTCTCTTGCAAAACCCACGGAAAACGGTATAATAAACACAGTATGTTCATTGGGGGAACAGGAGGAAAAATGTATGAACTGTACGGTCATCGGCATTGCGGGCGGCACAGGCTCCGGCAAGTCGACGTTCACAAACCGCATTCGGGACGCCTACCCGAACGACGTGGCGGTTTTGTACCACGATAATTACTACCGCAGCCAGGACGGCATCTCGTTTGAAGAACGCAAAAAGGTGAATTACGACCACCCCGCCGCGTTCGAGACGAATCTCTTGATCGAGCACGTGAAAAAGCTCAAGGCAGGCGAGGCTGTCGATTCGCCGACCTACGATTATAAGCTGCACACGCGCGCCAAAGCGACCGTGCACGTGGAGCCAAAGCCCGTCATCATCATTGAGGGCATTTTGACTTTGCAGGATCCGGAGCTTTTAGAGCTCTTGGACATCAAAATTTTCGTCGAGGCGGATGCGGACGAGCGCATTCTGCGCCGTGCCATCCGCGACGTGCGCGAGCGTGGGCGCGACCTTGAGGGCGTTGCGGCGCAGTATCTGCAAACCGTAAAGCCCATGCACTATTTATATGTAGAGCCCACCAAAAGCCGCGCCGATCTCGTCATCAACAGCGGCATGAACGACGTCGCCTACGACCTCGTGCGCACCAAAATCCAAGCGCTTTTAAACGAAGCGAAAGAAAATTAAATGAAAATGAATAAACAGCCGTATGCCCGGAACTCTCTCAGATGATATGCCCCTTGTCAAGTAGACAGGTGAAATATCTAAAGGTAAGCGACAAAAATACCTACATTTCATTTTGGAG
>CAKUBN010000018.1 GCA_934643185.1 uncultured Eubacteriales bacterium | reverse complement strand
TTAATCTGTCTACTTTAGAGGTATCATATCAGAACCCGAAGCAGCGGCTTTTTTTGATTTGAAGACGACTTTACGAAACGGAAAAACTGTTTACGGACATTTGCTTTTTATTTTACGGAGACATGATAGCCGAAAAGAGGTGCTCCAGCTATAATTTAAGCACGGTCGAAACGATCGAAAAATAATTTAGGAGTGCATGAACATGAAAAAAGTAATTTCTATCCTCTGCGGCCTTGCTTTGCTGGCTTCCCTTACGGTCCCGGCGTGTGCCGACGAAGCGGCAAATTCCACAACACTCACAACGACGGTTCCGTCCACGTATGAGCTTACGATCCCTGCATCGGTGGACATCGCGTACGGCGAGCAGAACGCGACCATCGGCAGCGTAAAGGTACTGGGCAGGATCACGGACGACCAGTATGTCAAGGTCACGGCTGCGACAGATACAAATTTCTGCCTTGTTAACGAAAGCGATTCTTCCAAGAAAATCAGCTATCGTCCCGAAGATATTTTTGCTTCCAGCGTAAACGGTTCCGTGCCGATCTTCAGAGGCAAGGACTTCACGGCTTCGGAAGTAAACGGCAACGGCGGCAGCTGCCTGCTGGTTGCGCGTATCAGCGAGTATGCCTGGAGCCACGCGGCTGCCGGCAAGTATTCCGATATCATCGTGTTTACGGCTTCTCTCGAAACGAACGCGGCTGAAACGCAGTCTGCCGAAATCGAAGAGCCGACCGTCACGGATGAGCCTGCCGCAGAAATTGAAGAGCCGGCTGCCGAAGAACCCGCTGCAGCGCAGGAGACCCCTGTGGCAGAGGAAACCGTAAACGCTGCGTAATTGCGGCCAGATCAAAAAGAATTTACCGAAAATAAGGAAGTTGTCATCATGAAACACAGTCAAACAGCAAAAAGAAACGGCATTATGGCAGCCGTGCTTCTCCTCGCCATTGCGCTGACCGTTTGCGTCACGCTGCTTATTGTAAATCTATGGCAAGGTCAAAATGCCGGTGAAAGCAATTGGAGTACACTTGCGGCTTCTGGTGCGGCTGTTCAGGACTGGGTAGGGGATCGATCGTCCTATACGGGCGAAAAGAACACCGATACGATCTCAATTCCTGGCTTTGATTTTCTGAATTTCAAAGCGAATACGGAAGAACAGACGGTCAACTTCTATAATCCCCCGGCAAACACCTGTTATTTCAAAATATCCTTGATCGTGAATAACGAGACCTTGTGGCAGTCTCCGCTTCTTGCGCCGGGAAAAGCCGTTTATGACATTAAAATGGATCAGACGCTTGGAAGCGGTGAATATGACGCGACACTGAAATACGAGTGCTTTGCCGATGCGGCGGCCGAAGCGGAATTGAACGGTTCCGAGATCGGCGTTGTTTTGAAAGTTTTGTAATAAATGTAATGCGGGGGAATCCCATTGAAGAAAAGAATATGCAAAGCCGTGCGGGTCTTGTGCCTTGTCCTTGCAGCGGTCTTCACGCTCGGCATTACGGTTTTCGCTGAACCGCAGGTGCAGATACAAACGACCGTTCCCAAAATGCACACGGTTACGGTGAAGGCCGACGGCGCTGCGGTTTGTGTGAACGGGAAAACAGCCGATGTATTTACGGTAGAGCGCTTTGCGCAGCCGGAGTTCGTTCTGTGCCCGGACGCGGACCGCGTCGTGAAAAAGCTCACCTTTAACGGTGTTGACGTTACGGCGGACATGATCGACGGCCGGTACACGGCAGAGCCAATCTATTGTGACAGCGTGCTGTGTGTGGAGACGGCGCCCGTTGCCGCAAACGATCAAAATCAGGATCCGGCTTCGCCCGCGTCGTCTTCCGCACCGCGTACCGGCGGGCGCACAAACTACACACTCTGGATCTCACTTTTGCTTATGTCCTGCGGAGGGATCGCGGGAGTCATGCTCAAAGCGCACCGTGCGAAAAAACGTACGAGTTGACCGCATGAATGCCTTTGCGCAATATCCGGCACTTCCTTTGCTTTTAAGAAAATTCCGATGTGAAGATAAAGAAAAAAGTCTGTATCACAAAGATGCAGACTTTTTTCGCATGTGTACCGTATTTAAAAGCTTAAAGATGCTCGTTCATTTCGCTGACGTGCGCGCGGATCTTTTCAAAGCTCTCCTGGCTGATGACGTGCTCAATGCGGCAGGCGTCCTCTGTTGCAATGTCCTTCGGCACGCCGAGATAGGCGAGCCAATCGGAAAGCAACTTGTGGCGCTCATACATGCAGTTGGCGATGGCAAGGCCGTCCTCCGTCAGGTGAATGTAGCCGTCGCCGTCTACGGTGATCAAATTGTTCTCGCGCAGCTTTTTCATGGCTACGCTGACACTGGGTTTTGTAAAATTGAGCTCGTTGGCAATATCAATAGAACGCACATAGGTGCTGCGCTCGGATAAGATCAAAATGGTCTCAAGATAGTTTTCTGCGGATTCCTGAATTTTCACGGCTGTCTCCTCTCACAATCGGGGTGGATAAATTCTTATAAAAGTATAACACGAATCCAAGAAGAGTTCAATTCCCATTTTGTGCAAAACCGAAAATAAGTTGCAGGAGAAAATGACAAAAAAAGTCAAGACCCGCCGGGGGGAACCGGCAGGTCTCGGCTTTTCTTATTTCAGGAGCGTAGTACGCGTCGTACTCAATTTAAATGGGAAGATTTATTATTCCACATCCTGCAGGGCGTCGTAGCCTTCTTCGCCTGTACGGACTTTGATGACATTCTCCACGTCGTAAACAAAGATTTTGCCGTCACCGATGTGACCGGTGTAAAGTGCTCTCTTCGCCGTTTCGATGACCGTACGGACAGGCACCTTGGAAATGACGACCTCTACCTGTACCTTAGGCAGCAGGTTTGCTTCTACGAGCGTGCCGCGGTAGTATTCCGGCTTGCCCTTCTGAATGCCGCAGCCGAGTACGTTCGTCACCGTCATACCGGTGATACCGACGCTCATCAGTGCGTTCTTCAAGGTATCGAAAGCTGCCTGCTTGCACACAATCTCGACCTTCGTCATCTTCACGCCGGTGCTTTCCTCTTTTACGGTCTTCACGGGGGCGTGATGCACAACGACCGGCACTGCTTCGTCTACCGCAGCCGGGCCGAACGGGGCGGGGGCAACGCTGAGGTCTGCGCTTTCGAGCGAGGTGTTGATGGCCGGAACGAAGTCTGCATACGCATTTGCAAGGCCATGCTCGGGCAGGTCAAGACCCATAATCTCTTCTTCTCTCGTCACACGCAGGCCGACCGTCGCGCGGATGAGCAGGAACACAATGGTAATCGTCACGGCTGTCCAAGCGCAGACCGTAAGCACACCAAGCAATTGTTTTGCAAGCAGTGCAATGCCGCCGCCGTAGAACAGGCCGGTGAAGCTATCGTTGCCGGGGGCTGTGGTCGTTGCAAAAAGACCGACTGCAATGGTGCCCCAAACGCCGTTGCAGAAGTGGACGGCAACCGCGCCGACCGGGTCATCGACATGGAGCTTATAGTCGAGCAGCCAAACGCCGAACGGGCAAAGGAGACCGGCCACAATGCCGATGATTGCTGCGCCGAGGCAGTCCGTTACGTCACAGCCGGCGGTGATGGCGACCAGACCGGCGAGAGAAGCGTTGAGACACATGGAAACATCCGGCTTGCCGTACTTTATCCATGTGAAGATCATGCAGGTGACGGTCGCTATGGCAGGTGCGACGGTAGTGGTGAGGAAGATGGAGCCGAGCTGCTCAACGCTTGTTGCCGCAGCACCGTTGAAGCCGTACCAGCCGAACCAAAGAATGAACACGCCAAGGCAGCCGAGCGGAATGTTGTGGCCCGGGAAAGCATTGACCTTTACGATCTTGCCGCTTGCATCCTTTTCGAACTTGCCGATGCGCGGGCCGAGCAGCTTTGCGCCGATGAGCGCGGAAAGACCGCCTACCATGTGGATGGCGCAGGAGCCTGCAAAATCATGGAAGCCGAGCTGCGAAAGCCAGCCACCACCCCAGATCCAGTGTGCTTCGATGGGGTATACCAAAGCGGAGATAACACCGGAGTAAATGCAGTAGGAAAGGAACTTTGTGCGTTCTGCCATTGCGCCGGAAACGATGGTCGCGGTCGTGGCGCAGAACACAAGGTTGAATACGAAATTCGACCAGTCAAAGTTTGCGTAGTTTGTGAAAATATCAAAGCCCGGCTTACCGATGAAGCCCAGTAAGTCTTCGCCCAGCAAAAAGCTGAAGCCGATGAGAATGAATACGCCGGTGCCGATGCAGAAGTCCATCAGGTTCTTCATCAAAATGTTGCCGGCATTTTTTGCACGGGTGAAACCCGTTTCTACCATGGCGAAGCCGGCCTGCATCCAGAAGACCAGCGCCGCGCCCATCAAAAACCAGACGCTGAAAATCTCGCTTGTCATATGTTCGTCCTCCTAAGTGTTGTTTAAAAATAGAAAAAGGTGTGCACGTTTGGTTCCTGAAACGGAACCCCGTGCACACCCTTGTGCCTATATTGAATTTTTCATCCCTTGTCCGTTTGAAACGGTATGTTCAAAGCCCTTTATACTCTGAACATCAGATCGCCGTAGCTCGGGTACGGCCAGTAATCGGAAGAGACCAGCGTTTCCATCTCGTCCACAACGGCTCTCAGCTCGGTCATGGCGGTGATGACGGAATCCTTATAATAGGTCGCAACCTCAATCGGATCTTCGCCGACTTCCTTCACGCCGATAATGGCGTTATCGAGCGCAGCGAGCTTCTTATATGCGCAGTCCTGCAGGCCGGAAAGACGCTTGATGATATCAAGCTCCGCTTCGCACGGAATGTCATCGCTGATGGCCTTCTTCGTGGCAACGCCGCTTGCAAGCTCCGCAACGTAAGAGGAAACGGCGGGGAGAATGTCGCGCTTGACCATATCACTTGCGGTGAGCGCTTCGATGTTGATGGTCTTCGCGTACGTCTCGAGGATGATGTCCTGTCTGGACTGCATCTCGACCTCGGTGTAGATCTTATGCTTTGTAAAGAGCTTCACGTTCTTTTCGTCGGTGTAGTGCGGCAGTGCGTCTACCGTGGTCGGCAGGTTCGTCAGGCCGCGTTTTGCAGCTTCCGCCTTCCAGGCGTCCGCATAGCCGTCGCCGTTGAAGATGATGCGCTTGTGCTCTTTGATCACGCGCTTGATGAGTGCGTTGAGTGCGCCGTTAAAATCTTCCTTGCCCTCAAGCTCGTCTGCAAACTGCTCGAGCTCATCGGCGATGATCGTGTTCAGCATGATGTTCGGGCAGGCGATGTTGAGCTGCGAGCCGAGGCTTCTGAACTCGAACTTGTTGCCGGTGAAAGCGAACGGGGAGGTTCTGTTTCTGTCCGTTGTATCCTTTGTGAAGGACGGCAGAACGTTTACGCCAATCTCCATGTTGACGCGGAGCGTACCGCCATAGACCGTGCCGGTCTCAATGGCGTGCAGAATAGCCGTAAGTTCGTCGCCGAGGAAGATGGAGATGATGGCCGGCGGCGCTTCGTTTGCGCCGAGACGGTGGTCGTTGCCTGCGGAAGCGACGGAGATACGGAGCAGATCCTGATACTCGTCAACACCCTTGATGACAGCAGCGAGGAAGAGGAGGAACTGTGCGTTTTCCTGCGGCAGCTTGCCCGGCTCCAACAGATTCTTTCCGGTATCGGTGGAGATAGACCAGTTGTTGTGCTTGCCGGAGCCGTTCACGCCTGCAAACGGCTTTTCATGCAGCAGGCAGACAAGGCCGTGGCGGAGCGCAACGTTCTTCATTGTCTCCATGGTCAGCTGGTTGTGGTCGGTCGCAACGTTCGTGGTGGAGAAGATCGGCGCCAACTCGTGCTGTGCCGGGGCGACCTCGTTGTGCTTTGTCTTTGCAAGCACGCCGAGCTTCCACAGCTCTTCGTCGAGCTCCTGCATGAACGCGGCAATTCTCGGCTTGATTGCGCCGAAGTAATGATCTTCAAGCTCCTGGCCCTTCGGCGCGCGTGCACCGAACAGCGTGCGGCCCGTGTAAATGAGGTCCGGGCGCTCATCGTAGAGCTTTTTATCGACAAGGAAATATTCCTGCTCCGGGCCGACGGTCGTGATGACACGCTTTGTCGTGGAGTCGCCGAAAAGGCGGAGAATACGAACGGCCTGTGCGCTCAACGCTTCCATGGAGCGCAGCAGCGGGGTTTTCTTATCCAGCACCTCGCCGCCGTAGGAACAGAACGCCGTAGGAATGTACAGGGAGTGATCTTTAATGAATGCGTAGGAGGTCGGGTCCCATGCGGTGTAGCCGCGGGCTTCAAACGTTGCGCGCAGACCGCCGGAAGGGAAGGAGGAAGCATCCGGCTCGCCCTTGATGAGCTCTTTGCCGGAGAATTCCATGATGATGCGGCCGTCTGCCGTCGGAGAAATGAAGCTGTCGTGCTTCTCGGCGGTGATGCCGGTCATCGGCTGGAACCAGTGCGTGTAGTGCGTTGCACCTTTTTCAATCGCCCAGTCCTTCATGGCATTTGCCACAGCATTGGCAACCGTGATGTCGAGGTCCTTGCCGTCGTCGATGGTCTTTCTCAAAGACTTGTAAACGTCCTTCGGCAGTCTCTCACGCATGACGTCGTCGTTAAACACCATGCTGGCGAAAATGTCCGGCACATTGATCTTTGTCGTGCTGCTCATGTAAACCACTCTTTCCTTCAATAAGATTCGCATAATAGGAGGGGCGAACGCTGCGATATAATTTGTATATCTTCCCGTGCGTTTCGTCCTGCGGCTTCGCTTTACGAAACCGCTGCACAGCTGTTCGTAATTCATTCAAACAAAAAAGCGCTGGGGATGGCAATAAACCAACCACAGCGCCTTTGCTATGCTATGTGATGAATTTTACAACGTCTCGGGCCATTTGTCAACACCTTTTTTGAGAAAATTTGAAGATTTGCAGGACATACAATTTAAACCTGCGTTTATAAATTCATTTTATGAAATTTTCAAAGTCAAGCGAACATAAAATGAAATTGCTACAACTTGAAAATTCAAAAATCGCGAAATTTTTCTTGACATATAAGAAGGGACGCTATATAATGGTAGGCAGACAATGGAGTCTGATCATACATGTTGCATCTAAAAGCTGCCGAATGTGGGGCTTTTAGATTGCGCCGGGGGAACGGCGCGCGTGCATTGCACGCAGCATGTATGGTCAGACTTTCTCTTTTTTTCGGAAAAGCCGGGAAAAAGACGTATATCTTATTTGTTTTCAGAAGGGAGCAGTCTTCATGCTTAGAGAAGGCAAAAGCACAGCGGGCGATTTCCGAATTCCTTCGGGGTGCGCCGTATCCTCCGTTTTTTCCCGCAGCGGAAAGCGGCTGGACGGCTCCGATATCATCCGCTCCATTGAGATCATGCACGACCGTTCAAACGGCCTTGGCGGCGGCTTCGCCGGCTACGGCATTTACCCGGAATATGCGGAACAGTATGCGTTCCACGTTTTCTATAATAATGTAAAAGCAAAAGAGGAATGTGAGAAGTTCATCAACGAGCATTTCGACGTCGTGAACCTTTCCAAAATTCCGATCCGCAAGATTCCGCAGATCACGGACGAGCCGCTTATCTGGCGGTACTTCGTCACACCGCTGCACACAAAGCTTGCGGAAAGCCAGCTCGATGAAGACGAGTTCACCGCCCGCTGCGTCAACCGCGTCAATACCTTTATCGATGGCGCGTATATTTTCTCCAGCGGCAAAAACATGGGCGTGTTTAAGGCCGTCGGCTACCCGGAGAATGTCGGCCGGTTCTATCGTCTTGATGAATACGCCGGCTACTGTTGGACGGCGCACGGCCGCTACCCGACGAATACCCCCGGCTGGTGGGGCGGTGCGCACCCGTTTGCGCTGCTCGACCTTTCCGTTGTCCATAACGGCGAAATCTCGTCCTACGATGCGAACCGCCGCTGCATTGAGATGTACGGCTACAACTGCAACCTTTTGACCGATACCGAGGTCATCACCTATATTTTCGATTATCTTGTACGCCGTCAGGGCCTCACCCTGCAAGAGGTCGCAAACGTCATCGCGGCACCGTTCTGGACGACCATTCAGAACAAAGACCCGGAGGAGCGCGCGCGTCTGACGTATTTGCGCAATGTGTATTCCGGCCTGCTCGTCACCGGTCCGTTCTCCATTCTGGTCGGCTTTACGGGTGGCCTTATGGCACTCAACGACCGCTTAAAGCTGCGTTCTATGGTCGTCGGCGAAAAGGGCGATATGGTCTACATCGCCAGTGAAGAATCCGCCATCCGCGTCATTCAGCCCACGCTCGATAAGGTCTGGGCACCCGCAGGCGGCGAGCCTGTCATCTTCACGCTGGACAAAAAGTAAGAGTTTGTGTTCTCTGAGAAATGAGGTTACTATAAATGGCTATCGATTTTTTATATCCGCAGTACGAGGTCGTCCGCAACCCCGCGCGCTGCATTGCCTGCCGTGCCTGTGAACGACAGTGCTCCAACGAAGTACATGCTTACGACGATGAGCTGAAAATGATGATCTCCGACGAAAGCCGCTGTGTGAACTGCCACCGCTGCGTTTCCATCTGTCCCACGCGCGCTTTGAAGATCGTCAAGACCGACCACACCTTTAAGGAAAATGCCAACTGGTCCGGCGAGACCATCATGGAGGTCTACCGTCAGGCGAGCAGCGGCGGTGTGCTGCTGTCTTCCATGGGCAACCCGAAGCCCCTGCCGGTCTACTGGGATAAAATCCTCATCAACGCGTCGCAGGTCACGAACCCGTCCATCGACCCGCTCCGTGAGCCGATGGAAACGAAGACGTTTTTAGGTCAGAAGCCGTCTAAAATCGAGCGCGACGAGAACGGTAAGATTAAGACGAATATCACCCCGCAGCTTGAGCTTTCCGTGCCGATCATGTTCTCTGCCATGTCCTACGGCTCCATCAGCTACAATGCGCACGAAAGCCTTGCCCGCGCCGCAGAAGCGCTCGGCATCTACTACAACACCGGCGAGGGCGGTCTGCATCAGGATTTCTACAAGTACGGCGCAAATACCATCGTGCAGGTCGCGTCCGGCCGCTTCGGCGTGCATAAGGATTACCTCAGCGCCGGCGCCGCCATCGAGATCAAAATGGGGCAGGGCGCAAAGCCGGGCATCGGTGGCCATCTGCCGGGTGCAAAAATTGTCGGCGACGTTTCCCGCACGCGTATGATCCCGGAGGGCTCGGACGCCATTTCGCCCGCACCGCATCACGATATTTACTCCATTGAAGACCTGCGTCAGCTCGTTTTCTCCTTAAAAGAAGCCTCAAACTACAAAAAGCCCGTCATCGTCAAGATTGCGGCGGTGCACAACGTTGCAGCCATTGCGTCCGGCATTGCACGCAGCGGCGCGGACATCATCGCCATCGACGGTTTCCGCGGCGGCACGGGCGCAGCGCCTACGCGCATCCGCGATAACGTCGGCATCCCGATTGAGCTTGCTCTGGCGGCGGTCGATCAGCGCCTGCGCGATGAGGGCATCCGCAACAAGGTTTCGCTCGTCGTTGGCGGCTCCATTCGCTCCAGCGCCGATGTTGTCAAGGCCATCGCGCTCGGTGCAGATGCGTGCTACATCGGCACGGCGGCACTTTTGGCGCTCGGCTGCCATCTGTGCAGAAGCTGTCAGACCGGCAAGTGCAACTGGGGCATCGCAACCCAGCGCCCCGACCTTGTGAAGCGCCTCAACCCGGATATCGGCTATAAGCGCCTTGTGAATCTTGTCACCGCGTGGGAGCACGAGATTAAGGAAATGATGGGCGGCATGGGCATCAATTCCATCGAGGCGCTGCGCGGCAACCGCCTTATGCTGCGCGGCGTGGGTCTGAACGAAAAAGAGCTTCAGATTCTCGGCATCAAGCACGCGGGCGAATAAGCAGAAAAGGGAGCGTAACCATGAAAAGAGTATATGTTGATGAAAAATGGTGCCTCGGCTGCCATCTTTGCGAATATTACTGCGCCTTTGCAAACTCCGGAAAATCCAGCATGATCAAGGCGCTGAAGGACAGAACCATTCACCCCCGCATCCGCATTGAGGGGGACAATCAGGTCAGCTTTGCGGTTTCCTGCCGCCACTGCACAGACCCGCTGTGCGTGAAAAGCTGCATTGCGGGCGCACTTTCCCAAAAGGACGGCGTGGTCTGTATCGACCAGAATAAGTGCGTCGGCTGCCACACCTGCGTGCTGGTATGTCCCTACGGCGCGCTGATGCCCTCGGAATCCGGCGTCATGCAGAAGTGCGAGCTGTGCATCGAAAACGCCGGCGGCAAGCCCGCCTGTGTGCAGGGCTGTCCGAACAAAGCCATCATCTTTGAGGAAAGGGACTGAGCACCATGGCAAAATATGTAATCATCGGCAACTCCACTGCGGCCATCGGCTGTGTGGAAGGCATCCGCAGTAAAGATAAAGACGGAGAGATCGTGCTGATTGCTTCCGAAAACCACCACACCTACGCGCGCCCGCTCATTTCCTATTTATTGCAGGGCAAAACGGATGAGGAGCGCATGAAATACCGCCCGGACAGCTTTTACGAAGAAAATCACGTCACCGCAAAGCTCGGTGAGACCGTCACAAAGCTCGACCCGGAAAAGAAAACCGTAACGTTAAAAAGCGGGGAAGAGATACCCTATGAAAAGCTCCTTGTCGCAACAGGCTCCACGCCGTTCGTACCGCCCATGGAAGGGCTTGATACCGTTCCCGAAAAGTTCACGTTCATGTCGCTCGATGACGCACACGCGCTTGAAAGCGTCCTTACAAAAGACAGCCGTGTTTTGATTATCGGCGCGGGCCTCATCGGTTTAAAGTGCGCAGAGGGCATCAAGGAGCGCGTGAAATCCATCACGGTCGTCGACCTTGCCGACCGCGTGCTGCCGAGCATCCTCGATGAGACCGGCTCCGCTATCGTCAAGGATTTTCTTGAAAAGCAGGGCATCGAGTTCCACCTCGGCGATACCGCCGCAAAGTTTGCGGGCACGACCGCCAAACTCAAAAGCGGTCTTACGGTCGATTTTGACGTGCTCGTCATTGCGGTCGGCGTGCGCCCGAATACTTCGCTCGTCAAAGATGCAGGCGGCGAGGTGCGCCGCGGCATTGCGGCGGATGATACCGGCAAAACAACACTGCCCGATGTCTATGCTGCAGGCGACTGCGCGGAGAGCTTCGATATTTCCGCCGGCGTCAACCGCGTGCTGGCGCTGTTGCCGAACGCCTATATGCAGGGCAATACCGCCGGCATCAACATGGCGGGCGGCAAAGCGAGCTTTGACCGGGCGATCCCGATGAATGCCATCGGCTTCATGGGGCTGCACATCATCACCGCAGGCACGTATGACGGCGAGACCTACGTCCACCGTGACGGCGAAAACTACAAGATTCTTTTCTATAAAGATGATGTTTTAAAGGGCTATATCCTGATTGGCGACGTGGCGCGTGCCGGCATCTACACGGCGCTTATCCGTAATCGCACGCCGTTAAGCTCAATCGATTTTAAGCTGATCTGCGAAAAGCCGCAGCTCATGGCATTCACGGCCCGTACGCGCCGCGACCTGCTCTCAAAGCAGCAGTAAGGGGGAGAAACATGGAACAGAAAACATATGCACTCGGCCAGCGCTATATCGGCGCAGGGCAAAGTGAGGGTACGATTATATTGAACGAAGTGCCGGGCAACGCGCTCGGCGCGTATCTGGACGGCGCAAATATTATTGTAAATTGCAGCGCACAGGACGCGACCGGCGACACGATGAACGCGGGCGAGATCACCATTCACGGCAGCACGGGCGACGCGGCAGGATACGCCATGCGCGGCGGTGCCATTTACGTGCAGGGCGATGCCGGTTACCGCGCAGGTATCCACATGAAGGAGTATAAAGAGAAAGTACCCGTGCTCGTCATCGGCGGCAGAACAGGCAGCTTCCTCGGCGAATATCAGGCGGGCGGCATCATCGTTGTGCTCGGCATCGGCAGTGAAGATCGCCAGCCGGTCGGCAATTTCTGCGGAACGGGCATGCACGGCGGACGCATTTATCTGCGCACCGCGCACCTGCCGAAAGATTTGCCGGAGCAGGTTGTGGCGCATAAGGCGACCGAAGAAGACATGCAGATTGCGGCGCCGCTCGTTCAAAATTACGCAAAAAAGTTCGGTGCAGATGCCGAAAGTCTTCTGCGCGACGAATACTACGTGCTGCGCCCGAACACACAGAATCCGTATAAGCAGCTCTATGTGACGAACTGATTTTGCCCCTGTAATTCTCTGCAAATTAAGGTTTCTTTTCTTGCATAAATCGACGGTGTATTCTGGCGATAAACATTGTGCGTTCTGTCTTATTGCAAAATACACCGATCTTGTGTTATAATATTCAAAAGCGGTCAGCATACGCTGTATTTTGGCAGAATATCTCAAAATGCGGCAGAAAAGAAGAACAGGTACAGCGTGAAAGACGGCAACACCGGATTTCACGCGTATTTGTATGTTTGAAACGCGCTTTTAAACAAAGAAAGGAAGGGTTCGGCATGCAGTATACGGAGTCCGAGGTCACAGAGTTTATCACAGATAACGACGTTAAGTTCATCAAAATGGCGTTCTGCGATATTTTCGGCAGACAGAAGATCATCGCCATTCAGCCGAGCCTTTTGGCTTCTGCGTTCGAGGGCGGCATTCCCATTGATGCTTCGCGCATCATGGGCTTTGAAAAAGAGGCGGACAGCGAGCTCTTTTTGGTGCCGGATACCTCCACCATGTCGCTTCTGCCGTGGCGGCCCGCACACGGGCGCGTCGTGCGCTTTTTCTGCGACATTCGCCGTTCGGACGGCACCGGCTTCGACATCGACTGCCGCGGCATCCTGAAAAAAGCGGTTGACATTGCAAAACTTCATGGTATAATATTTGAATTTGGGGCAAGAAACGAATTCTACCTTTTCAAGAACGATGAAAACGGCAATGCAACGGCTATCCCCTTTGACAATGCGGGCTTTATGGATGCCGCGCCGGAGGATAAGGGCGAGGATGTACGCCGCGAGATCTGCCTGACGCTCGAGGATATGGGTGTCACGCCGGAAAGCTCGCACCACAGCGGCGGCCCGGGGCAGAACATCATCGATTTTCAGCACAGCTCTGCCATTCAGTCCGCAGACGATGTCATTACGTATAAGTCTGTTGTGAAGACCATGGCGTCGAGAAACGGCCTTACGGCGTCGTTTGCGCCGAACCCCATTCCGGGTAAGGACGGCAACGGCTTCCACATCACGCTAACGCCGCGCATGCAGATGGGCGACTGTTCCGAGTATTTCCTTGCAGGTATTCTGGAGCACGCTGCAGAAATTACCGCCATTTTGAACCCCACGGCGGATTCCTATAAACGCCTCGGTGCGTTCGGTGCGCCGGAGTTCATCTCTTGGTCGGAGAAGAGCCGCTGGTGCTTTGCGTATAAAAAGGAAGGCAGCAGCACAATAGAGGTGCGCTCACCCGATTCCACTGCGAATCCGTACCTTGCGTATGCTGCGCTCATTTATGCGGGGCTTGACGGCTACCTCAAAAAGACGAAGCTGCCAAAGCCGGACCTTGCGCGCGAGACCTGCGGCAAGCTGCCGAAGTCTGCCGAAGAAGCGCTGCAAATTTTCGCAAAGAGCAGCTTTGTCCGCAACGTGTTCCCGGAGTATTTCGTAAAGACGTATATCCGCACGTTCGGCAACGGGCCCGCAGATGTGTAAAACAAGGGGGCACAGGGCATGAATGCGATCATTCAGCACAGCGTCCTCATCGTGTCCGGCACGCAAAAAGGTGCGGCGTATATCACAGAGCTGCTTTCCCCGTGCGAGTTTGCGCCCATGACAACGGCGCTCAGCGGCGGAGACGCCCGGCGGCTGCTTTTGCGGCGCAGCTACGACCTTGTGGTTATCAACACACCGCTCCCGGATGAATTCGGGCACGAGCTGGCAGAGTATATCACAGAAAAATTCGTTTCCGGTGTCATGGTCATTGCAAAAGCGGAGCTTTTCGATCAGGTGAACGACAAAATGGAGCCGTTTGGCATATTGACGGTGCAAAAGCCGCTTTCGCGCCCGCTGTTTTATCAGGCGCTTCACCTGCTCATCGCCACGCAGAACCGCTGGCAGCGCTTTGACCGGGAAAACCAGAAGCTCAGAACCAAAATGGAAGAAGTGCGCATTGTGGCGCGTGCAAAGTGTATCCTTGTGGAATACCTGCGCATGAGCGAGCAGCAGGCGCACCGCTATATTGAAAAACAGGCGATGGATATGCGCACATCGAAAAAGGATGTTGCGGAAAATATCCTGAAAACCTATACGTAAATGAATGCGTACAGGGCTGCACCGCAGCTTTGACATAGATTGCATACAGCAGAAAAGAGTAATTATTTCAGGGAAAGAGGAACGTACGTTATGGGCAACAAAGCATATTTGGTACTCGAAAACGGAAAGGTCTTCTGCGGCGAATCCTTCGGCGCGGCGGGCGAAGTAACGGCTGAGGTCGTTTTCACGACCGGCATGACAGGTTATCTCGAAACGCTCACCGATAAGAGCTATTTCGGGCAGATCGTCGTCCAGACATTTCCGCTCATCGGCAACTACGGCGTTATTCCCTCTGATTTTGAGGGTAAGATCATCGGTCCCTGTGGTTATATCGTAAAAGAATGGTGTCAGTCGCCCTCCAATTTCCGTTCGGAGGGTGATCTTGACACCTTTTTTAAAGAAAGAGGCGTCATCGGCCTGTGCGGCATCGATACGCGTGCCCTCACAAAGGTCATCCGCGAAAGCGGCGTCATGAACGGTATGATCACAACAGACCTCACGCATGTCGATATGGATAAGATCCACAGCTACCGCGTGACAAACGCGGTGGAAAGCACCTCCGTCACCGAAATGATGCGCCGTGAGAACCCGGAGAAGAAGTGCACCGTGGCGCTCATGGATTACGGCTACAAGGAGAACATCCGCCGCGAGCTCGAAAAGCGCGGGGCAGAGGTCGTTGTATGCCCGTACAACACGACGGCAGACGAGTTAAAAGCTCTCAACATCGACGGCGTGATGCTCTCGAACGGCCCCGGCGACCCGGCAGATAATGTCGAGGTCATCGAAAACCTCAAGGAGATCATGCACATGGGTAAGCCGCTCTTCGGCATCTGCCTCGGTCATCAGCTGCTGGCACTTGCAAACGGCTTTAAGACCGAAAAGCTCAAGTACGGCCACCGCGGCGCAAACCAGCCGGTGCAGAACCTCGAGACCGGCCGCGTCTATATCTCCAGCCAGAACCACGGTTACGCGGTCGTGTCCTCCACGATCGACCCGGAGATCGCCGACGAATATTTCAACAACGTAAACGACAGAACGTGCGAGGGCGTGCGCTATAAGAAGATCCCCGCTTTCTCCGTGCAGTTCCACCCGGAAGCCTGCGGCGGCCCGCGCGACACCGCGTTCCTCTTCGATAAATTCTTTGAGATGATGGGAAAATAAACAGTACCCAGAATACGAATACGCCTTGCAGTATAGAAAGGATTGTTTACAGATATGCCACTGAATAAAGACATTAAAAAGGTTCTCGTCATCGGTTCCGGCCCGATCGTCATCGGTCAGGCGGCGGAATTTGACTACGCCGGCACCCAGGCGTGCCGCGCCCTGAAAGCGGACGGCATCGAGATCGTACTCGTCAACTCCAACCCGGCAACCATCATGACGGATAACGCCATGGCGGACCACATTTACATTGAGCCGCTCACGCTGCCCACCATCAAACGCATCATTGAAAAAGAAAAGCCGGACAGCATCCTCTCCGGCTTCGGCGGTCAGACCGGCCTTACGCTTTCCATGCAGCTTGCAAAGGAAGGCTTCCTGAAAGAACACAACGTGCGCCTGCTCGGCGCTTCCCCGGAGACCATCGATAAGGCGGAAGACCGCCAGATGTTCAAGGACACCATGGAGAGCATCGGTCAGCCGTGCATCCCGTCCAAGGTCGTCACCACGGTGGAAGACGCGCTCGAGTTTGCAGAAGAGATCACGTACCCGGTCATCGTTCGCCCGGCATTTACGCTCGGTGGCACCGGCGGTGGTATCGTCGATAACCGCGAAGAGCTCATGGAGGTCGCTGCAAACGGCCTCGCGCTTTCACCGATTACCCAGATCCTCGTCGAAAAGAGCATCGCAGGCTGGAAAGAGATCGAGTTCGAGGTCATCCGTGACAGCAAGGGCAACGTCATCACGGTCTGCTCCATGGAAAACTTTGACCCGGTCGGCGTCCACACCGGCGACAGCATCGTCATCGCGCCGGCGGTCACGCTTTCCGATAAAGAATATCAGATGCTCCGCACTGCGGCCATCAACATCATCGACGCGCTCGGCGTAGAGGGCGGCTGCAACTGCCAGTTCGCGCTGCACCCGACGTCCTTTGAGTACGCCGTCATTGAGGTCAACCCGCGTGTGTCCCGTTCCTCCGCACTGGCATCTAAGGCGACCGGCTATCCGATTGCAAAGGTCGCGACGAAGATTGCCATCGGCTACACACTCGATGAGATCGTCAACGCCGTCACCGGCAAGACCTACGCAGCATTTGAGCCCGCGCTCGACTATGTGGCGGTCAAGTTCCCGAAGTGGCCGTTCGATAAATTCGTCTACGCAAAGCGCAACCTCGGCACGCAGATGAAGGCGACCGGCGAGGTCATGTCCATCGCCGATACGTTTGAAATGGCCCTCATGAAGGCTGTGCGCGGTGCGGAAATCTCGCTCGATACGCTCAACATGCCGAAGTTCGCAAACTACGAGGACAGTGCCCTGTGGCAAATTTTAAAAGATGCGACGGACGAGCGCCTGTTCGCCATCTACGAGCTCATGAAGCGCGGCGTCACCACCAAAGAGATCCACGACTTCACGATGATCGACATGTGGTTCCTCGAAAAGCTCAATAACCTGCTCGCGTATGAGCGCGAGATTAAGGATCAGCCGCTCACGCACGCACAGTATACGCGCGGCAAGAAACTCGGCTACACGGACGAAGCCCTCACGCGTATTTGCGGCACAAAGCCGACCTTCCGTCACGAAGCGACCTTCAAAATGGTCGATACCTGCGCAGGCGAGTTCGCTGCGACCACACCGTACTTCTACGGCACCTACGATACGCCGGAGCAGGGCGGTGAAAACGAAGCGATGGAGTTCATCGGCAAAAGCGGCAAAGAGACCGTCGTGGTTTTCGGTTCCGGCCCGATCCGTATCGGTCAGGGTATCGAGTTCGACTATGCCAGCGTCCATTGCGTGGAGTCTCTCCAGCGCCTCGGCTATGAAGTCGTCATCGTCAACAACAACCCGGAAACCGTTTCCACAGACTTCGACACTGCAGACCGACTCTACTTTGAGCCGCTGTGCGCCGAAGACGTTATGAATATCATCAACATCGAAAAGCCGAAGGGCGTTGTCGTCGCGTTCGGCGGCCAGACGGCCATCAAGCTTACAAAGACGCTTGCGAAAAACAACGTGCCGATCATCGGCACAAGCGCCGACAGCATCGATGCCGCAGAGGACAGAGAGCGCTTTGAAGAACTGCTCGAGCGCTGCAACATCAAGCGCCCGAAGGGTCACACCGTTATGACGACGGAGGAAGCCCTCGCAGCCGCACACGACCTCGGCTATCCGGTGCTCATGCGTCCGTCCTACGTGCTCGGCGGTCAGAACATGATCATTGCATACGGCGATGAAGACATCAACGAATACATGGCGATTATCCTGCGCCAGAAGCAGGATAACCCGGTGCTCATCGATAAGTACCTCAGTGGCACCGAGATTGAAGTCGACGCCATCTGCGACGGCGAGAACATCCTCATCCCGGGCATCATGGAGCACGTAGAGCGCACCGGCATCCACTCCGGCGACAGCATCGCGGTCTACCCGGCAAAGGACATCGACGACGAGCTCAGCGCAAAGATTGTCAAGACGACCGAAATGCTCTGCACGGAGCTCAAGGCCATCGGCCTCATCAACCTGCAGTACATCATCATGAACCGCGAAATCTACGTCATCGAGGTCAACCCGCGTGCATCGAGAACGGTTCCGTACCTCAGTAAGGTCACGGGCGTGCCCATGTGCGACCTCGCTACAAAGGTCAGTCTCGGCATGAAGCTCACCGACCTCGGCTACGGCACGGGCCTCTATCCGACTTCGCCGTATACGGCCGTCAAGGTGCCGGTCTTCTCCTTCGAGAAGCTCACGGATGTCGATACCCAGCTTGGCCCGGAAATGAAATCCACCGGCGAAGTGCTCGGCATCGGCAATAACCTTGAGGAGGCGCTCTATAAGGGCCTCATCGCCTCCGGCAGCAAGATGAACAAAAAGGGCGGCGTGTTCATCACCGTCCGCGACGGCGATAAGAAAGAGATCGGCGAGATCGCGAAGAAATTCGACAAAATGGGCTTCCCGCTTTACGCCACGACGGGCACCGCAAGCGTGCTTGCAAAGCTCGGCCTCACCGTGAAGATTGTCGATAAGATTCACGAAAGCCCGGTCAACACCATTACGCTGCTTGAAAGCGGTAAGCTGGCGTATATCATCTCCACCTCCGCAAAGGGCAGAAACCCCGCACGCGACAGCGTTAAGATCCGCAGAAAAGCGGCGCTGCTCGGCATCCCGTGCCTCACGGCCATCGATACCGCAAACGCCCTCGTGGACAGCCTGATGAGCCGCTACACCCCGTACAACACGGAGATTGTGGACATCAACAACCTCAAAAAAGAAAAGGTCAAGCTGCCGTTCACCAAGATGTCGGCGTGCAGCAACGACTACATTTATATCAACTGCTTCGAAAACGAAGTTTCCTCTCCGGAGTTCCTCTCCATCTACCTGTCCGACCGCCACAACGGCGTCGGCGGCGACGGTGTCATCCTCATCTGCCCGTCCGATGTGGCAGACGCTCAGATGCGTATGTTCAACCGCGACGGCAGCGAGGGTCTCATGTGCGGCAACGGCATCCGCTGCGTCGCAAAGTACCTCTTCGACAACGGCATCGTGAAAAAGCCTGTCATCAATATCGAGACAAAGAGCGGCATCAAGTCTTGCAGCATCATGACGATGAACGGCAAGGCGTACAAGATTACGGTCGATATGGGCGCGGCAGCGCTTCGCCCGGAGCAGGTGCCCGTAAAGCTTGAAGGCGACATGGTCGTCAACAAGCCTGTCATCATCGACGGTCACGAGTATTACATCACCTGCGCATCCATGGGCAATCCGCACTGTGCGGTGTTCGCACCGTCCATCGATAAGCTGGATCTCAGTGCCATGGGCCCGAAGTTCGAGTATAACCCGCTCTTCCCGGAGCGCGTCAACGTCGAGTTCATCGAGGTCGTGGATGAGCGCACCCTTAAGGTACGCGTTTGGGAGCGCGGCAGCGGCGAAACGATGGCCTGCGGTACAGGTGCTTGCGCGGCTGTTGTCGCGGCAACGCTCAACGGCAAGTGCGAAAAAGGCGAGGACATCCGCGTCATCTTAAAGGGCGGCGACCTCACCGTGCGCTACACCGATGAGAAAGTGCTCATGACCGGCGGCGCAGAGAAGGTCTTCGACGGTGTCGTAGAAGTCTAATTGATGTTAAATAGTTCGGCGTTCCGCATTTTTGCGGAGCGCCGAAAAACATTTTAAAAATAAAATCAGAATTTTTTTCTAAAAATTTGAAGAAGATAAAAGGTAAAAAATCAAGAGAAAGCGGTGAAATTCCATGAACAAGTACCTGAAAAAAGCGGAAAACGGCTCGGGCATCGACCACTATACGCGCGTGCCGGGCACCGGGGCAAAGCAGAAGATCACGTTTACCAAAATGCACGGCTGTGCAAATGATTACGTGTATATCGACTGCTTCCAAAATGATATTCAAAACTACGCCGAGCTCGCAATCTATCTGTCCGACCGCCACACCGGCATCGGCGGAGACGGCGTCATTTACATCTGCCCGTCCGATGTCGCCGACGCGAGAATGCGCATGTACAATCTCGACGGCAGCGAGGGCATGATGTGCGGCAACGGCATCCGCTGCGTCGCAAAGTATGTCTACGACAGCGGCATCGCGAAGAAAGACATGTTGCACATTGAAACCAAAAGCGGCATCAAAACCTGCCGCGTGCAGGTGGAAAACGGCGAAGTTGCGGCCGTTACGGTCGATATGGGCAAGGCAGAGCTCGTGCCCGCCAAAATCCCGGTCGATTTCCCGGGCGACACCGCCATCAAAGAGAAGATCACCGTGCTCGGCAAGGAATATGAAATCACCTGCGTTTCTATGGGCAACCCGCACTGCGTCCTCTTCGGCGCAGACCCCGATACGATCGATTTAGAGAAGATCGGTCCGCACTTTGAGCACTTCGAGAAGTTCCCGGAGCGCATCAATACGGAGTTTATCGAGGTGCTGGACGACCACACCTTAAAAATGCGCGTGTGGGAGCGCGGCAGCGGCGAGACCATGGCCTGCGGTACCGGAGCGTGTGCATCTGCCGTCGCAGCGTGCCTCAACGGCTACTGCCGCAAAGGAGAAGACATCACCGTCAAGCTGCGCGGCGGCAATCTCGTCATCCGCTATACCGACGACGGCGTGCAGATGACCGGCAACGCCGATACGGTTTTCACCGGCGTTGTAGAAATTTAATTGCAATTAAATAGGGTATTGGAGAAAAATAGGTTTCTCAGTCAAAGAAAAATATAAAAGTTCCACTGTAAAAAAGAAAGGGGTAAGTTCTATGACAAAGTACATTTTCGTAACAGGCGGCGTGGTCTCCGGCCTCGGCAAGGGCATCACGGCGGCATCGCTCGGCCGTCTTCTGAAGGCGAGAGGGTTAAAGGTCGCCGCACAGAAGCTGGATCCGTACATCAACGTTGACCCGGGCACTATGAGCCCGTACCAGCACGGCGAAGTTTACGTGACCGAGGACGGCGCAGAGACCGACCTTGACCTCGGCCACTACGAGCGCTTCATCGACGAAGACCTGAATAAATTCTCCAACCTCACGACCGGCAAGGTCTACTGGAACGTCCTCAACAAGGAACGCCGCGGCGAGTACCTTGGCGAGACCATTCAGGTCATCCCGCACATCACGGATGAGATCAAGAACTTCATTTACAGCGTCGGCCACAAGACGAATGCAGACGTCGTCATCACCGAGATCGGCGGCACGGCAGGCGATATCGAAAGCCAGCCGTTTCTCGAAGCCATTCGTCAGGTTTCGCTCGAGGTCGGTAAGGAAAACTCCCTTTTCATTCACGTCACGCTTGTGCCGTACCTCAAAAGCTCCGGCGAACATAAGTCGAAACCGACCCAGCACTCCGTAAAAGAAATGCAGGGTATGGGCATCTCCCCGGACATCATTGTCCTGCGCTGCGATGAGCCGATCGATCCGAGCATTTTCCACAAGATTGCCCTGTTCTGCAACGTAAAGCCGGACTGTGTTATTGAAAACATGACGATCCCGGTGCTGTACGAAGCGCCGATTATGCTTGAGAAAAACAATTTCTCCAGCGTTGTCTGCCGCGAGCTGAACCTCAAGACAAAAGAGCCGGATATGACCGAGTGGAGCCGCATGGTAGAGAAGATCCGCAGCCGCAAAAAGACCGTCACCATCGGCCTTGTCGGCAAATATATCAAACTGCATGACGCATACCTTTCCGTCGTCGAGGCGCTCAACCACGCCGGCTACGAGCACAGCGCCAAGGTCGAGATCAACTGGATCGACTCCGAGCTCATCACGCAGGAAAACGCAGCGGAAATGCTCAAAGGCTGCGATGGTATCCTTGTGCCGGGCGGCTTCGGCAACCGCGGCATCGAGGGCATGATCTACGCCGCCCAGTACGCAAGAGAGAGCAACGTCCCGTACCTCGGCATTTGCCTCGGTATGCAGATTGCCGTCATCGAGTATGCCCGCCACGTGTGCGGCATCGCAGATGCAAACTCCGGTGAATTCGACGAGTACGGCCTCAATAAGGTTATCGATTTCATGCCGGACCAGTCCAGCACCATCAATATGGGCGGCACACTGCGCCTCGGCAGCTACCCGTGCGAGATCGCGGAGGGCACGCAAATGGCGCGCTGCTATGGCGTTTCCCATATCGATGAACGCCACCGCCACCGCTATGAGTTCAATAACGATTACAGAGAGACACTCACAAAAGCAGGCATGGTCATCAGCGGCACCTCGCCGGACGGCAGGATCGTCGAAACCGTGGAAGTACCGCAGAACGACTTCTGCATCGGCGTGCAGTTCCACCCGGAATTCAAGTCCCGCCCGAATAAGGCGCATCCGTTATTTCTCGGCTTTGTCGGCGCATCACTCAATAAGAGGGAAAAGAACGCATAAGAGACGGTAATGAAAATAAAAAAGGTCCAAGTATAAAAAGAAGGGAAGAAACCGGCATGAAACTCAACCAAAACTACGCAAACCTTCAGGAAAGCTATTTGTTTCTGACCATTGCAAAGAAAGTCGCCGCCTATACGGAGGCGCATCCGGATAACCACATCATCCGCATGGGCATCGGCGATGTCACTCAGCCGCTCGTTCCGGCCGTCATCGAAGCCATGCACAAAGCAACGGATGAAATGGCGCACAAGGAGACATTCCACGGCTATTCGCCGGATCAGGGCTACGATTTCCTGCGTGAAGCCATTCAAGGCTATTACGCAAAGCGCGGCGTGGCATTAAAGCTCAGCGAAATTTTCGTCGGCGATGGCGCAAAGAGCGACGTCGGCAATATCGTCGATATCTTCGCAGACGATAACACCGTCCTCATCCCGGACCCGGTCTATCCCGTGTATGTCGATACGAACGTCATGTCCGGCAGAAAGGTGATCTACCTCGACGCAAACGAGCAGAACGGCTTCCTCGGTATGCCGGATGAAAACGTCAAGGCTGACATTATCTATCTCTGCTCGCCGAATAACCCCACCGGCGCCGTGTACAACAGAGCACAGCTCAAGGCGTGGGTCGATTACGCGCTCAAAAACGATGCCGTCATCCTGTTCGACGCCGCGTATGAGTCGTTCATCACGCACGATGACCTCCCGCACAGCATTTTCGAGATCGAGGGCGCGAAAAAGTGCGCCATCGAGTTCTGCTCGTTCTCGAAGACCGCAGGCTTCACCGGCGTGCGCTGCGGCTATACCGTTATCTGCGATGAGCTCGTCTCGGACGGCACCAAGGTCAATACGCTGTGGGCGCGCCGTCAGGCCACAAAGTTCAACGGCGTCAACTACATCACCCAGCGCGCGGCGGAGGCCGTCTTCACAGACGAGGGCCAGCAGCAGGTGAAGGACGTCATCAACTACTACCGCGCGAACGCCAAGGTCATGGTCGATGCGTTCAAAGAGATGGGCGTGTGGTTCACCGGCGGCGAGAATTCCCCGTACATCTGGCACAAAGTGCCGGACGGCATGACCTCCTGGGAATTCTTCGATTATCTCTTAAACGAAGCTGAGGTCGTCGGCACACCGGGCAGCGGCTTCGGCAAAAACGGCGAGGGCTTCTTCCGCCTTACCGCATTCGGTACGCTGGAAAAGACACAGGAAGCCATGGAGCGCCTCAAAAAGCTGCTCAAAAAGTAAGCGAAAAGATCAAGTCAAAGGGGACTGCGTATACCTGCGCAGTCTCTTTTTCTTTTGCACTTGACTTGTGCAGACAAGTTGCTATAATGAAACTGAGCCTATTTCCTACGGAGGATACACTATGAACTACAAAAAAGATCGCGTCGCTTTAAAGCCGCCGCTCGGGTGGAACAGCTGGGACTGCTACGGCCCCGCCGTCAACGAAGTGCAGCTTTTGGGCAACGCACGCTATATGGCAGAGCACTTAAAAGCGCACGGCTGGCAGTACGTCGTGTGCGACATCCAGTGGTACGAGCCGGAAGCCGGCCAGCGCCACTGGGAGTATAACTGCTTTGCAGACCTGTGCATGGACGGATTCGGCCGCCTCATTCCGGCAGAAAACCGTTTCCCATCCGCCGCAAACGGCGCGGGCTTCAAGCCCATCGCCGACCAGATTCACGCGCTCGGCCTGAAATTCGGCATCCACATCATGCGCGGCGTGCCGCGCCTTGCCGTGCACCGCGCCCTGCCTGTAAAGGGCACAAACACCACCTGCCGCAGCATCGCCCACGCCAACTCCATCTGCGCGTGGAACACCGACATGTACGGCGTTGACCCCGATCGCGACGGCGCGCAGGCGTACTACGACTCCATTTTCGAGCTCTACGCCTCGTGGGGCGTCGATTACGTCAAGGTCGACGACATCTGCAACGTGAAGATCACCCCGCTCGAACCGTATTCCGCCCGCCGCGAGATCGAGATGATCCGCCGCGCCATCGACCACTGTGGGCGCGATATGGTGCTCAGTCTGTCGCCCGGCCCGGCCGTGTTGGACGAAGCCTGGCACCTCGCGAAAAACGCAAATACGTGGCGCATCACGGACGATTTCTGGGACAACTGGGATTCGCTCAAAGAAATGTTCTGGCGCTGCGAGCGCTGGCAGGCGCACGTAAAGCCCGGGCAGTTCCCGGACTGCGACATGCTGCCGCTCGGGCACATCACCATCGCGGCGGACGGCACAGGCCACAACACGAATTTAACGCACGCGGAGCAGATCACCATGATGACGCTGTGGGGCATTTTCCGCTCGCCGCTCATCATGGGCGGCGAAATGCGCGATAACGACGTGTTCACGCTGAGCCTGCTCACAAACGACGAGCTTTTAAATCTTAACCAAAACGGCAGCACACCCTTGCAGCTGTTCCGCGACGAAACAAAAGCCGCGTGGCTGAATTTCGTCGGGGAAACGCCGTATGTCGCGCTTTTCAACCTTACGGAAAACCACGCCGTCGTCAGCGCCGATACATCGGAATTCACCGAGAAGACCCGCACCGAAGAGATCTGGAGCGGGGAGAAGACCACGTTCACCAAAACGCTTTCCGCAAAGCTCGAGCCGCACGGCGCGAAGCTCTTTAAACTTATTTGATCGGATACAGGAGGAGAAAATCATGCTGGAAAAACTGAAAGAGGAAGTCTACAAAGCGAATATGCTGCTGCCAAAATACAAGCTCATCACGTTCACGTGGGGCAACGTCAGCGGTATCGACCGTGAAAGCGGCATCATGGCCATTAAGCCGAGCGGCGTGGAGTACGACCTCCTGCGCCCCGAGGATATGGTGCTTGTCGATGTCAACACCGGCAAAAAGGTGGAGGGCGACCTCAACCCGTCGTCCGATACGCCCACGCACGTCGAGCTCTACAAGGCCTTCCCAAACATCGGCGGCGTCGTCCACACGCACAGCCGCTGGGCGACCGTGTTCAGCCAGTCCGGCCGCGGCATTCCGGCGCTCGGCACCACGCACGGTGATTATTTCTACGGCGAGATCCCCTGCACGCGCAAAATGACGCCCGAGGAGATCGGCGGCGCTTACGAAAAGGAGACTGGCACCGTCATCATCGAGACGTTCAAGGATAAATCCCCGGATGACATCCCCGCCGTGCTCGTCCACAGCCACGGCCCGTTCACGTGGGGCACAGACCCCATGAACGCCGTGCATAACGCTGTCGTCCTCGAAGAGCTCGCGTTCATGGCGTGGCACAACCTCGTGCTCGACCCGTCCATCCCGCCCATGCAGCAGGAGCTCCTCGATAAGCACTACCTGCGCAAGCACGGTGCCAACGCGTACTATGGGCAGGGAAAATAAAGTGCGCAAGGCTTTTGCTGCGCTCGGGCTTGCCGTGTGCCTGCTCCTTTCCGGCTGTGCGCAGCCGCCAAAGCCGGTGACGGAAGCCGAAACGCAGACGGTTCTTTATACCGCCGCGGGGGGGAGGAAACGGAGCGGTTTTCATCCTCCTGCGGCATTACACCCGTCGGCGACGCGCTTCTGTTCGACCGTCGCGCGCGAAACGATAAGGGCGACGTGACCCGCATTTCGTATTATTGCAAAGATTTAACCACCGGCGAAGAAACGCTGCTCGGCACGCTGAACCGCATGTACTACGAGCCGATCGACAGCGCAGAAGCGGTCATCGGCAGCCACGTATACCGCCTAATCTCGCTCGGTAACTGGTGGAATACACCCGGAAAAGACGCCGAACTCGCGCTCTACGATTTCGATTTGAACGCAAAAACCATGCAGCACGTTGGCACCGAAAACTACCGTGTGACCGATACAACGACAGGCATCGGCTTGACGCTCTGCGCCTACGGGGAGAACTTGCTTATCCAAAAAGGCGGGCAGATTTTGCGTCTCGACCCCAAAACAGCCGAAGTGAACACCGTTTATGATGCAAAAAACGGCACGGGCAAGGTGCTCGGCCTTGCCGCAGACGCAAACGCACACACGTTTTCCGTACTCATGCAGTCCGCAGAAAATCCGTCGCAGCTGTCGGTGCACACCTGTGACGAAAGCGGCGCGCTTTTGAATATCGCCGATCTGTCTGCGTGCCTGCAAAATCCCGATACCGCAAACTGGGAAAACACCGGCGGCAGCTTCGCCATGCAGGGTGATTACCTGTATTTTTACGGATACGATTCCGGCGAAGACGCAGGCGAGAGGCCGGTGTACAGCGTGCTCGCGAAAATCGACGGCGAGACTTGCACCGAAATCGCGAATTTCGAGCAAAGCACAATAAACTTTGTGCCGAGCTATACCGCAAAAGTTGACGGCTTCCTGTTCGCGTTCGGCAACACCGCCTACCGCTTTTCCGCCCAAAACGGCTGGGAAAAGGGCACAGTCCCGCTGCAAAACGAAGACCTCACTTTGCGCGAATGGTACTTTGACGGTGAAAGCTACTGGGTCGCGGCTGCAAACAAAAACGACAGTGACCGCACAGACGGCGGCTATGCACAAACAACGCGCTATTGCCGCATGACGGATGCAGAGCTTAACTGGTCGCCGTGCGCCGCACCAAATGAACCATAAAACAAGACCCGCCGGAGCGTTTTAAAGCGCCCGACGGGTCAAATTTTTCGCTATTCTTTTATAAACGTGTCGAGCAGCGCGAGGCCCGAGGTGGTCTTAAACAACCGCCGCACGGCCTTTGCGTGGGCAGAGGAGTTGGCCTCTTCCGTGCAGCCCGCAATGAGGTCGGCCTCAACAAGCAGTTGTAAATCTATGCCGTCGATCTTGTCATAGCAGTGGTGCAGAACGATCATCTCGATGATGCGCGGAAAATCTTCTTCCGCATAGCCGCAGGCCGTCAGGAATTTTCGCGCCAAAGCGGGCGCTTCTTTGCGCTGGTTTGCCGGGCAGCCGTCGCCATACTTTTCCTTGCAGAGCTTGATCGCAATGTCGTGCAAAATCGCCGCCGCGCGCAGATTTTCCTGCTCGTGCGCCGGAAGGTTTTCCAGCTCGCCCAGCATTTTCGCAAGACCGTATACCTTTAAAATGTGCTGCGTGCGGCGCAGGTGCCCGTCCTCATATAGGAGCGCGTCGTATAAAAGCTTCGCCTCATTCGGCATGAAATTCCCTCCGTTTCAAAGTCATCATACCATGGCTTTGACATTTTCGCAAGAGTCCGTTATACTAAAATAAATACGAACACTCTAACGGCAACGGCTGTTCAAAGTCTTTAGTCAAGTTTTCTTCGAGAAAACTTGCGGGATCCAAGGGCAGCGCCCTTGGTCGAGCTCCGCAGAGCTCGAAATCCCTTTTGCCTACCCCAAAATCAGGAAAGGAGCTTCAAACTTCCAGTGGACGTTTGAAGCGCGGAAAACCCTATTAAGGGGTTTTCCGATGCGGCGTTGAGCCGCATAAAAATGCAACAGATTACGGAGACTCCACATGCTCACCTATTCTTTTTCAGAAATCGGCTCAGAAAGCCTTTATATGTACCTGTATAAGTGCATCCGCGAGGACATTTTGACGGGTAAAATCACGCCCGGCACAAAGCTGCCCTCTAAGCGCAGCTTTGCGGAAAACCTCGGCGTCAGCGTCAGCACAGTCGAAAACGCCTACGCCCAACTCGTCTCGGAGGGCTACGTCTATGCCCTGCCGAAAAAGGGCTTTTTTGCCGCCAATCTGGAAAAAACCACCGCCCCGCAGAAAAAAGAGAGCCCCCGCACCCAAATGCCCGCGCCGCCGAAGTATTTTGCGGATTTTTCCAGCAGCCGCACAGACCCGCAGAATTTCCCGTTTGCCACATGGGCAAAGCTCATGCGCGAGATCATCTCGGAAAAAAGCGCAGAGCTCATGGCAAACGCCCCATGCGGCGGCGTGTTCGAGCTAAGGTGCGCCATCGCCGAGCATTTAAGGGAGTTCCGCGGCATCGATGCCGACCCAAACTGCATCATCGTCGGTGCCGGTACAGAGTACCTCTACGGGCTTCTCATCCAGCTTTTGGGGTTCGATAAGATCTACGCGCTCGAAGACCCCGGCTACCGCAAAATCGCCCAGGTGTACGAAAGCTACGGCGTGCAGTACCGCTTCACGCCGATGGATCAAGAGGGGATAGACCCGAGATCGCTCGAAAAAAGCGGCGCGGATATCCTGCACATTTCGCCGTCGCACCACTTTCCGACCGGCATCGTCACGCCCATCGCGCGGCGCTATGCGCTTCTCGACTGGGCCGCGCAGAGCGAAAACCGCTACATCATCGAGGACGATTACGATTCCGAGTTCCGCCTCACCGGCAAGCCCATCCCGGCATTGCAAAGCATCGACTCCACCGACCGTGTTATCTACATGAATACGTTTTCGAAAAGCCTTGCCAGCACCATCCGCATCAGCTACATGGTGCTGCCCGCAGCGCTCGCCGAAGCGTTTTACAAAAGCCTCGGATTCTACGCCTGCACCGTCTCGAATCTCGAGCAGTACACGCTCGCAAAATTCATCTCCGCGGGCTATTTTGAAAAGCACATCAACCGCATGCGCATCCGTTATAAGCAAAAAAAAGACCTCATCCTAAAAGAGATGAAGCGCTGCGGTTTATTAAAGCTTGCAAAAATCGATGCCGAAGATGCCGGTCTGCACTTTCTTCTGCGCGTGCACCGGCCTGTACCCGCCGAGGAGATCACCCGCCGCGCGGCAGAAAACGGCGTGCGCGTCACTGCGCTTTCGGCGTATTACCACACCGCGCCCGAAAACCCGCAGACCGCGTTCGTCATCAGCTACTCCGAGATCCCCGACGCCCGCATCCCCGAAGCCGTCACCCGCCTCACAAAAGCCGTCACGGCCGCGGTAGAGGAGAGATGATGGGAAGCTAAGCGATATAGATATTTCCGTCAAGTGCGTTCCTTTGCAGTCTTGCAAGAAGCAATTAGCAGTCTGCGGATATTTCCACACAGTTTAGATGCGTATTGATAAGAGAAAGTATCGATTCTTTTTGTTTCGTGCATCAGTTTTAGCCAGTAACTTGTCTCGCTGGTTTCTTTCAGCGCAATTTCAAGTTTTGAAATAAAATCTTTTTTGCTTTGTGCGTATTGTGCCTCGTGAATATTTGCACCGATAGAAGTTCCGGCCCTTGCAAGCTGGTCGGTCATGTAAGAACTTTTAGGTACAGTTACGCCGTCCACAAGGTTGACAATTACAACGGCAAATTCAAAAGATAAATCGAGTAATTTGTTTTCTGCCATAAAATCACTCCTATTTTAATGATATATCGCTGACGCGATATGATATACGAAAACGTATGATATACTTGCGCTGCAAGCATGATAGTATATCCGTTTCTTTTCTTTTAAATATGCCGTAGGCATATATCATTCGCCGAAGGCGAGTATCATAACGAAGTTATATCACCCGTTTCAAAGAAACGGATATAATTAAAAATCCTCTTTTGTCTAACAAAAGAGGATTTTTCTTGGTGCAGGTAACAGGACTTGAACCTGCATGAACTTGCATTCATATGGACCTGAACCATACGCGTCTGCCAATTCCGCCATACCTGCATATTCTTTTTGCCGTCTCGTTTGACGGCTCAATTATTATAGCATGGCAGGAATAGATTGTCAACTACAAATTCCAAATTTCTAAGATTTTTTTTCGTTTTCGTTTTCAGTCACGCGGTAGCACAGCGTCATCATGCTGTCGTTCAGGTGCACGTTTTCAACTACCGTGTCCGGGTAGCGCAGGGCGATGTCGTAGTGGCTGAAATTCCAGTAGCTCTTGATGCCGATGTCATAAAGCAGCTCCACAACCGATTTCACAGCGCTGTCCGGCACGCACAAAATCGCCATCACAGGCGCGTTTTCCGAGCAGAAGCGTCGAATGCCCGCGGCGGGGAGCACACGCAGGTCGGCGATCTGCTGGCCCACGACCTGCTCGCTGTTATCAAAAATGCCGATGAGATCAAACCCCGCAAAATTATAGGAAATGTGCGTCGCAATGGCCTTGCCCAAATTGCCCGCACCGATCAAAATGCACTTGTGCGCACGGTCCACACCCAAAATGGAGCCGATCTCCTCGCAAAGCTGGTGCACGCCGTAGCCGTAGCCCTGCTGACCGTAGCCGCCGAAGCAGTTAAAATCCTGCCGCACCTGCGAAGCCGTAAAGCCCATTTTTTCAGAAAGCTCCTTGGAGGAAATACGCGTCACCCCGCGCTTGTCCAAATGCCGCAAAAAGCGGTAGTAGCGCGGCAGACGCCGAATGACCGGCATGGAAATATACGGTTTCTTCTGCATATCATCACCTCATTTGACAAAATTTTAGCACATCATAAAGCGCCGTGCAAGTGTTTTTTATAAATAAGAAAAGAAAAACGGGCGGCCAGAACCCAAAAGGGAAGACCGCCCACGTTTCTAAATCGTATTCAAATCACAGAAGCTGCTCCAAACGGTCGCGAATCGCAAGCAGGAAGCCCTCGGTGTCCACCTTCTTCGCGTTCGGCAGGGTAGACATCGCCGCAAGGTCGCCGGTCATGATGCCGTCTTCTTCAATCGTCTGCAAGGTCGCCTTTTCCAGCTTATCCGCAAAAGCGCTCAGCTCCGGCAGCTCGTCCAGCTCGCCGCGCTTGCGCAGTGCGCCCGTCCATGCAAACAGCGTCGCAACGGAGTTTGTAGAGGTCGTTTCGCCTTTCAAATACTTGTAGTAGTGGCGCTGCACCGTGCCGTGCGCCGCTTCATATTCGTAAACGCCGTCCGGGGAGACAAGCACGGAGGTCATCATGGCAAGGCTGCCGTACGCCGTCGCGATCATGTCGCTCATCACGTCGCCGTCGTAGTTTTTGCAGGCCCAAATGTAGCCGCCTTCGCTGCGGATTACGCGTGCGATCGCGTCGTCGATCAGCGTGTAGAAGTATTCAATGCCCGCTTTTTCAAACTTTTCCTTGTATTCAGCGTCGTAAATTTCCTGGAAAATATCCTTAAAGCGGTGGTCGTAGGTCTTCGAGATCGTGTCCTTCGCCGCAAACCACAGGTCCTGCTTCATGCTCAGGGCATAGTTAAAGCAGGAGCGTGCAAAGCTCTCAATGCTCTTATCAATATTATGTAAACCCTGAATGACACCCGGCGTCTTAAAATCGTGGATCGTCACACGCTCCTCGGTGCCGTCTGCTTTCGTCACAACAAGCTCAGCCTTCGCGTTTTCCGGCACGCGCATCTCAACGTTCTTGTAGAGGTCGCCGTATGCGTGACGCGCAATGGTGATCGGCTTCGTCCACGTCGGAATGTACGGCGTGATGCCTTTCAGCAAAATTGGCGTGCGGAACACCGTGCCGTCCAAAATGGCGCGGATGGTGCCGTTCGGCGATTTCCACATCTCTGTGAGGTTATATTCCTTTACACGTGCCGCGTTCGGTGTAATGGTTGCGCACTTTACAGCTACACCGTATTTTTTCGTCGCCTCGGCAGAGTCAATTGTGACCTGGTCCTTTGTCGCCTCGCGGTACTCCAAACCAAGGTCATAATACTCCGTTTTCAGGTCAACGTAGGGGGTCAGCAAAATATCTTTGATCATTTTCCAGATGACGCGGGTCATCTCGTCGCCGTCCATCTCAACAAGCGGCGTTTTCATGGGAATTTTCGTAAAATCGGACATTGAAAAACCTTACCTTTCTGCGGCAGCACCGCGAAGCTCCGTGCCCAAAAGAGAATAGGGCGCTGTTTTCATCTATTATCGGCTATTTCGCGGAAAATGTCAATCCAAAATTCTGCGCTTTGCAGGGAAATTCACATCGTCCTGCAAAATATGTATATTATGCAGCCGTATACATTTATAGGACATCGGCGGACATGTTTGCGCTTTGCCCTTGCAGGATGCGCAAAAGCGTGCTATACTGGTATACGTGAAAGTTTGTGCCGCGTATGATTCCGCGTTTTCTGCGAAAACTAAGCGCATCTTATCAAAAGGAGCGCTGCGGCATGAAAAGCACAAAGAAACGCTCGTCCTTTTCCATGCAGGAAACGGACGAAGCCGAAGAAGAAAACGAAGACCTTTCCGACCGCCAGAAGCAGATCCGCGAAGGCGGCGCGGTCGTCACCAAAAACCGAAAGCACACCATCCAGTGCCTCACCGTCATCGGGCAGATCGAAGGGCATTACGTCGCGCCGTCGCAGAACAAAACGACGAAATACGAGCATGTGATTCCCCAGATCGTCTCCGTGGAGGAAGACCCGAACATCGACGGCCTGCTCATGATTTTGAACACGGTCGGCGGCGATGTGGAGGCCGGCCTTGCCATTGCAGAGCTTGTCGCCGGCATGCGCAAGCCCACGGTGTCGCTCGTCCTCGGCGGCGGACATTCCATCGGCGTGCCGCTTGCGGTGGCGGCAAAGCACTCGTTCATTGCGCCCTCGGCGTCCATGACCATCCACCCGGTGCGCATGAGCGGCCTGATGCTCGGCGTGCCGCAGACGCTGGAATATTTTCAGCGCATGCAGGACCGCATCACGAATTTCGTCACGGCAAACTCCGGCATTTCGTATGAGCGCTTCATGCAGCTTGCCATGAACACGCAGGAGCTCGTCATGGATGTGGGCACGGTGCTCGACGGCGACGAAGCTGTGGCAGAGGGCCTCATTGATACGCTCGGCAGCCTGCACGATGCCATGGATTGCCTTGATTCGATGATCGCCGCGGAGAAGAAAAAGCAGCGTGCGAAGTCGGGGAAGGGCAAGAAATAATTCTAAAAAAACGGCTTTTGCCGTTTACATAACTTTTTATTTATCGTATTATTATACTGATAAAATCTAAGTAAACCAAATTATCCGCAGAAAAGGAGATTACATAATGTCTATTTTTGAAGCGATTATTCAGGGTATTGTACAGGGCGCAACCGAGTTTCTGCCCGTCTCGAGCAGCGGCCATTTGTCGCTTGCACAGCACATCATGGGTGTAAAGGTAGATAGCTTGCTGTTCGACATTCTTTTGCACCTCGGCACGCTCATCGCCGTGTGCGCCGTCTATTATAAGCTCATCTGGCGGCTCATCAAGGCGTTCATTTCGCTTGTTGCAGATGTGTTCCGCGGTAAATTCAAGTGGAAAGAAATGGATCACGACCGTCGGCTTTTGATGATGCTCATCATCGGCCTTATCCCACTGTTCCTCTTGTTCCTGCCGGTTCCGGGCACGGGCATGAAGTTAAAAGACATCTCGGAGCTGTGGGCTTCGGATTCGACGATTTGGATCGAGGGCCTTGCATTCCTCATGACAAGCGCCATGCTGTTCCTCGGCATCCGCGCTTCGAAGAATGCAAAGGCACATCACTTTACACGTAAAGACGGCAAGGTCGGCGAGATCCGCGGCCGCACGAAGTTCCACACGGCAGACGCGCTGTGCGTCGGCGTTACGCAGTGCGCGGCAGCGGTGTTCCCGGGCCTTTCCCGTTCCGGCTCCACCATGGCAGCAGGCCTTCTGCGCGGCATCAACCAGCAGGCGGCGCTCGATTATTCCTTCGTGCTCGGCATCCCGTCCATTTTGGCAGCGACCGTGCTCACGGTCAAAGATGCAGTCGGCCAGCCTGTTGATATCGGCGTCGGCGCGATGATCGCGGGCGTTGTCACGGCGGCTGTTGTCGGCTTCCTCGCCATCAAGCTGCTCAAGTGGATCGTTACCACGAACAAGCTGCAGGTTTTCGCTTACTATACACTGGTGCTCGGCATCGTTACGCTTGTCGTTTCCATCATTGAAGCCGTTACAGGCACAAATCTTTTCACCGGCATGCCGCTTTGATCCGGTGATCTATAATCCGGAGGTTTATTTTGGCGGGTAAAAAACAAAGTACAGCAAAGGGCAGCACTTCCAAAGCAAAAAGCGGTGCAAAGTCATCGGCTGCCAAAAACACCCGGAGCTCGGGTTCTAAATCCAATACAAAATCGCGCGCGTCCTCTGCAAAGGGGAAGAGCGCGTCAGCTAAGCAGAGCGCGCCCAGCGTGGAGCAGCTGCGCCAGCGCAACCAGACGGAGGCCATCCTCTGGTTCGGTGCAGCCATTTTAACGGCGTGCTTTGTGCTCATTCCGGGCGGCAGCGTGTGGCTTATGGTACACAACGTGCTGCGCGGCGTGTTCGGCGGTTGGGCCATCCTGCTTGCGGTGCTGATGGGCTATATCGCCGTCAGCAAAACGATGGAGCAAACCACCATGCTGCGCGGCGGGCGCTTGGCGCTTATGATCGCCATCGTCGTGCTGTTCTGCACAGCAGGGCATGTGTTCGGCAGCTTTTTCCCGGAGGAAAAGAATTTCTTTAAGCTTGTCGGCATCTTGTATATGCACGGCGTAGAGCAGGGCGGGGCCGGCCTTGTCGGCGGCCTTGTCGGCGAGCTGCTTGTCAAGTGTGCCGAGGTGCTCGGCGCGCGCATCATCACGGGCGTGCTGCTGTTTGTCTCTGTGCTCATTTTCACGGGCACGTCGCTTGCAAGCTTTTTCAAAAAGATCACAAAACCGGCGGTCGTCATTCGGGACGTCGCCCGGCAGCGCAAGGAAGAGCGCCGCATCTTGGAAGAGGAGCGCGGCAATGCGGAGGATGCACCGTTTGAAACGGTTTTGCCGCAGCACCCGGTGCACTCTGTCCCGGAGGAAGGTAGAATGGAACCAAAAAACAAAGGAAAAACGCCGCGCGCGTATTTGGAGCAGCTTTTTGGCGTGCGCCGCACGGAGCCGGATAACGACCCCGTGGTGCTGCACGATTACACCGAAAGCTCCGCGCAGATCAACGCGCTGATCGACGAAAACCGCCGTGTGCCGGATTTCCGCGTGCCCGGCTTAGAGCGTGAAGCACAGGCTGCGCAGAACGTGCAGCCGACTTA
Organism: uncultured Eubacteriales bacterium; assembly: GCA_934643185.1. GTDB lineage: Bacteria > Bacillota > Clostridia > Oscillospirales > Acutalibacteraceae > Hominenteromicrobium. Next base: position 4,712 of record CAKUBN010000018.1, on the reverse strand, counting down.
TACACCGCCGGTGCAGCCCGAGGTGCGCCCCGCGCCGCAGCCTGCGGAAGAGCCGATGCCGCACGTGCCGGTGGAGCGCGAAACGGTGGAAGCACCGGTGATTGCGCCGCCCGTTATGCAGGCAGCAAGGCCGGAGCCCGCGCCCGTGCAGCAGAATGCGTATGCACAGCCTGCTCCGCAGCCGACCGCGCCGACGATCCCCGCGCCGGGGCCGTCCCCGGTAACGCCTGCGCACAGCGCAGAAGCCGCCGCGGACGCGCAGAAGGCGACGGAAGAATTCATGAAAAAGAAGATGGAAGCGGAACGTATGGAGACTCAGCCTGCGCAGAGCGCGCCGAAGGAGGAAGACAGCTCGTACATCTTCCCGCCGGTCACCATGCTCGCTTCCGGCAAAAAGGTAGACGCCGCCGTGGAGACCGAAGAGCTCCAGACGAACGGCAAGCTGCTCGTCGAGACGCTGAAAAGCTTCGGTGTGCAGACCAAAATTCTCGACATCTGCCGCGGCCCGGCTGTTACGCGCTATGAATTGCAGCCCGCCGCCGGTGTGAAGATCAGCAAGATCACAAACCTCGCCGATGACCTTGCAATGAACCTTGCCGCGACGGGCGTGCGCATTGAAGCGCCGATCCCGGGCAAGGCGGCCGTCGGCATTGAGGTGCCGAACAAGGTGAAGACCATCGTACGCATGCGCGAGCTTGTGGAATCGAATAGCTTTGTGACCTCAAAAAGCCACTTGACCGTGGCGCTTGGCCGCGACATTGCCGGTCAGGTAACGGTGGCAGACCTCAGCAAAATGCCGCATATCCTCATTGCCGGTACGACCGGCTCCGGTAAATCCGTGTGCATCAACTCACTTATCGTGAGCCTGCTGTATAAATCCGGCCCGGACGATGTGCGCTTTTTGATGATTGACCCAAAGGTCGTGGAGCTCGGCATTTATAACGGCATTCCACACCTATTGGTGCCGGTCGTCACCGACCCGCGAAAGGCGGCCGGTGCGCTGAACTGGGCCGTTACGGAAATGCTGAAGCGCTACAAAATTTTTGCCGAAAACAACGTGCGCGACTTAAAGGGCTACAACGCCCTCGCGCAGGCGAACAATTATCAGGACGAAAACGGACAGCCCATGCACAAAATGCCGCAGATCGTCATCATCATCGACGAGCTTTCCGACCTGATGATGGCCGCGCCGAACGAGGTGGAAGACGCGATCTGCCGCTTGGCGCAGATGGCGCGTGCCGCCGGCATGCACCTTGTGGTCGCAACGCAGCGCCCGTCCGTGGACGTTGTGACGGGCCTCATCAAGGCGAACATCCCGAGTCGTATCGCGTTTGCGGTGTCCTCTGCCATTGACTCCCGCACCATTTTGGACAGCGGCGGTGCGGAAAAGCTGCTTGGTCAGGGCGATATGCTGTTCTCGCCGGTCGGCGCGCAGAAGCCGCTGCGTATTCAGGGCTGCTTTGTCAGCGACAGCGAGATCGAATCCGTCGTGGATTTCGTGAAGAATTCGAGAAGCGTTATTTACGACGACTCCATTGCGCAGGAGATTGAGCGCAGCGCTGTGGAGGGCTCAAAATCGAGCGACAGCGGCAGCAATGACGATGAGGACAGCGGTGACCCGATGATGAACGAAGCCATTAAGTGCGTTGTTGAAGCGGGCCAGGCCTCCACGTCGCTTTTGCAGCGCAGACTGCGTCTCGGCTACGCCCGCGCGGGCCGTCTCATCGATGAGATGGAGCAGATGGGTATTGTGGGCCCGCACGAGGGCTCGAAGCCGCGCCAAGTACTCATCACCTATGCGCAGTGGCTGGAAATGAACATGCAAAAGCAGGACACCCCCGGTGATGCGTAACACAAAGCGCGGTGCACGGGACGGCAGAAAGCTTGTGCGCACAGGCGCGTTGGTACTTGTTTTGCTTCTTTTGGCGTTCTGTTACACGCCGCCCGGACGGGCGATGTGGACGGAGCTCCGCCGCGCATGCGGCCTGCTGCCGTTTGCACAGAGTTTGCCCGATGCCGATTTGACGGTTTATGTCATCGACGTGGGCAAGGCGGATGCAATCTTAATCGAAACGCCGGAGGGCGCAGTGCTTTCGGACTGCGCGACAGCGGAGCAGGCGAAAACCGTGCTGCGCATTTTAAAGCAGCGAAACATTCAAAAGCTGCGCGCCGTGTGGATCTCGCACGCGGACAGTGACCACGTGGGCGGGCTGACGCAAATTTTGCGGGAGGTGCCCGCAGAGGAGGTGGTCAGCTCCATGTACACGGAGCTGACCGGGCTGCCGGAAGATCAAACCGTGCGAACGGTAAGCGCCGGGGAGACGGTCTCTTACGGCGAGGCGGAATTTCGGGTGCTCGCGCCTTTAGAAAACTTAGAGAGCACGAATGAGAATTCGCTTGTGTATAAACTTTGCTACAAGAAGTTTTCCATGCTATTCTGCGGTGATATTGAGGAGAAAGCGGAAAGACTGCTGCTGGATATATATGGCGACACGCTGCGGGCGGATGTTTTGAAGGTGCCGCACCACGGCAGCGCTTCGGCGACAAGCGATGCATTGCTTGAAGCTGTGCAGCCGCAGTATGCGGTAATCTCCTCGGGCGAAGACAGAAATCTGCTTCCGCGAAACGAGACGCTGAAACGGCTCGCCGACCACGGCGTTGAAATTTTCCGCACGGACGAAAACGGCGGTATTGCGATTTTGACGGACGGCGCTGAAACGAAAATTCACACGGAAAACGGGAAATAACCCGCTGCTATATAAAAAGTATTACGGAAAGGAACAGATGATATGAAACAAATCACCATCGACCGATTTGACGGTATTTACGCGATCTGCGAAGACAAGGATAAGGCGTTTTTCGCCATTGAAACGAGCGAGCTGCCGCAGGGTGCAAAGGCCGGCGACGTGCTGAAGATTACCGATGACGGTGCGCTTTCCATCGACGTGGAGGAGACTGAGCGCCGCCGCGCACGCATTTTAGAGAAGCAGAAAAAGCTGATGGGGCTGTAAGAAGGGGCGGCTTATGGGAAGACTGAAATATATTTTTCACTGCATTCTGCACATGGATTATAAATCGCTGTTCGATACGGTGAAAACGGTGCATGAGGTGAGCGGCAAAAACCGTATTTGGCTGTTTTTTGACATCATCAAGTGCGGCTTTAAGTACGGTGCGGGCTATAAGGATTACCTTTTATGCGCGTTTTATGACCTGAGTGACAAGCAGCGTGCGACATATGTGACGCGCGGCATCAATAACTCCATTGTAAAAAGCCTCAACGACCCCGCGTATTACCATATTTTTGATAATAAAAGCGAGTTTTACACGACGTTTGCGGAATATTTGCACCGCGAGTGGCTGCATTTTTCCAAGTGCACAAAAGAGCAGTTTTTGGACTTTATGCAGAACAAAGACGAGATCATCTGCAAGCCGGACGACGCTTCCTGCGGCGTGGGTGTGGAAAAGCTGAAAAAGGCCGACTACGCAACGCTCGACGCCATGTACGAGGACTTAAAGAAAAAGGGCGCGGACGTGATCGAAGAGGTTGTCATTCAGCACCCGGATATGAACCGCATCAACCCCGGATCCGTCAACACCATCCGCGTGTACACGGTGCTTTCCGACGGTGTGTCGAACGTGGTGTACGCGTGCATCCGCATGGGCAACAGCGACCGACCGGTGGATAACATCAATGCCGGCGGCATGTATTCGCCGATCGACCTCGAGACCGGCAAAATCGCGTGCGCGGCGTGCGACAAGCAGCGCATTGTCTATGAGCGCCACCCGCGTTCGGGGTGCTTGCTCAAGGGCTACCAGATTCCGTGCTGGGACAAGGTGATGGACATTTGTCGTGAAGCGGCACATAAGGTACCGCAGATGGGCTACATCGGTTGGGACGTGGCGATCACAAAGGACGGCCCGCTCTTTATTGAAGCGAACAACATGCCGGGCCATGACGCGTTCCCGCAGATGCCCTTGCAGGCGCCGGACAAGATCGGCATTTTGCCGGTGTTCCAGAAGTACATCAAGGGTCTGTGATGACCGATGTCGATTCCGTTTCCTTCGGGAAGGCGGAAAGGCGGCAGCAGAGTTTGCACAGCGCGCTTGCGGGGATCGTTAAAACGAACCAGATGAGCGAAAACGGCAGGCAGATCTGGCCCATGATGTTGAGCGGCAGGGCGGAGTAATCCCACACGTGCAGATGCAGCACGCGGTTTACGAGCAGGCCGAATAAAAATTCCACAACGGTTATGATGAGGGAGCCCATGGCGCAGCGCGCGGGAAGGCTTCTTCTTTTCATTTTTTCGCAACATACGGCGTTGATGAGCAGCAGACAAACGCCGCCGGCAAGTGCCATGGAGGCGTGGGAATAGCCGCGCCACAGCACTTCCAAAAGGGGATAAAGGCCGCTGCCGGCGAGGAACAACAGACTGTTTTTGCGGACGGTACGGTTCATGGAAAACGACTCCTTTTTCATGACTTTCCTTTTCAGTATGCCCGCTTTTTTCCCTCCTATTGCAAAAGAAACAACAAAATCGCAATAAATAAGCATCAAATGAGAAACGCGCGCTACTGTACAAAGCGGCGGAAACTGTGTATAATCAATATGGACGAAAAGACAGAAAGACTAACTATTAAAAGTCAAGTTCAAAATGTGTGGAACAAAAAATAATGCAGACGATTCAAAGAAGGTATAGCAAAGCTGACGTTCG
>CAKUBN010000017.1 GCA_934643185.1 uncultured Eubacteriales bacterium | reverse complement strand
GATTTTGGCATGAAAAATACCTCCAAAGTAACAGATTTTTATATTTAATCTGTCTACTTTAGAGGTATCATATCAGTGCGTGTTCCGGCGGCTTTCCTTATACGCTGATTTTATTTTGTCGTCAGATGCGCACTTTTCAGCGCCTTGCGAATCAAAGCGGAGAGCGGCACGGAAATGATGATGGCGAGAATCGCGTTCACCGTGCTCGAAGCCGCTTTCGTCGCAAGCGCAATCGCCGCAGCCTCCGGCGCACTGCCCGCAAGCACCGTCGTAATGTAGGACTTTGCGAGATACAGCACAATGTATGTCAGGCTGCCGCAGATGCCCGCCACAATGCTGCGCGGTACGGTAATGGTAAAGTCTTCCTCCAGCATGTTGCCGGTGATTTTACCCTTGTGCGCGATGAGGCCGCAAACCGCAGCCAGCAGGAACTTAAATACAAACGTAAACGGAGCCGAAGCGATGTACGCCGGGTTCGTCAGGTCGTAGAGCATCGCGCCGATGCCGGAAGCCAAACCGCCTCCGATTGGGCCCATCACAAAGCCCGCAAGCAGGCAAAACGCGTTGCCGAGGTGGATACGAGAAATATCGCCCACCGGCACCGGAATCGGGAAGCTCAGGTAGTTGGAAACGAACACCAGCGCGCCCAAAAGGCCCACGGTGACAATCTTGTAGATGGAATTCTTGTTTTTCATTTTGATTACCCCTTTGCTTTGGGACGCGACTGCACCGTTCGTGCGCCGTGCCTTGAAGATTGCACCCAGTATAGCACCGCGCTGGTATTATCGCAATGGCCAGATTTAATATAATTTTTAAGGTCAGATGATTTTTTCACACCCCAAAAAGCCCGCCCCGGTTGCATTTTCGTCAAAAAAGCGGTATACTGGCGGTGCGAAAAGTGTCGTTCGCTTTTCGATTATCTATAATACGAAGAAGGGATATTCATGGCAAAAGTAAAAGCCGTTATTTTTGATATGGACGGAACCGTGGCCAACACGCTCACTTCCATCGCCGGATTCGGCAACGCCGCGCTTGAAGCGCACCGCTTAAAAACGTTCCCCGTAGACCGCTACCGCACATTCGTCGGTAACGGCGCAGATATTCTCATGCGCCGCATGCTCACTGCCGCTAAGGGCACATACACCGAAGAAGATGTAAAAGCCCTGCGCAAAACGTATGACGCTTTATATGAAAGTGATCCCACAAAAGACGTAAAGCCCTACCCCGGCATCGTAGAACTGCTCCAAAAAATGCGTGAAAACAACGTCAAAGCCGCCGTGCTCTCCAACAAACCCGATAACATGACGTGCTATATCGCCGAAAAGCTGTTCACCGGGCTTTTTGATGTCGTCCACGGACAAAGGGAAGGCGTACCGAAAAAGCCGGACCCCAGCGCCGCACTTTTATTGTGCGAAGAATTAGGCGTCACCCCCGCCGAATGCCTGTACGTCGGCGACAGCGGCGTTGATATGCAGACCGGGCAGAACGCCGGCCTCTTTACCGCCGGTGTCACCTGGGGCTTCAGGGACGAAAAAGAGCTCGAAGAAAACGGCGCCGATACCCTCGTCCATAACGCAGAGGAGCTGGAAAACCTTATCCTCTAAACTAACGGCAATGGCGATTAAAAGTTTCGCCCGCCTTTTTAAAGGCGGCGGGGTCTTGGGGCAGCGCCCCAAAAACTAGGAGGGTAACTTAAAACGTCCCGTGGACGTTTTAAGTGTAGGGAACCCAGTTGCATGAGTTTCCTGAAAGGCGGCTAAAGCCGCCTTTAGACAAAGCATCGCATACAAAAGGAGAGCGCGCAGCCACCCAAAAGCTGCGCGCTCTGTTAATTTCTAAAAGCTCTCAAAACAAGCTCCTCACCGTCTCATACACGTCGAGCACGTACACGTCCCGCACGTCTGCTTCTTTGCCCCGCACACGTGCCGCCGTCTGTATTCCGTTGGCAGCTCGCCGTAGGCCTCCTTAAACGCCGCCGTAAATCGGCTCTGGCTCTCATACCCCACGGCCTGCGCCACAGACGCAATGTCGTTCTGCGTTTTCAGCAGCAGCCCCGCCGCAAGCTCCATGCGGTGCTGCTTCATGTGCGCCGCAATCGTTGTGCCGTACACTTTTTTGAACACCGTTTTCAGCGTCGTGGTGTTCATAAGGAACTCTCTTGACAGCGTTTCTATCGTGATGCGCTCGCTGATGTGTTCAATCAGGTAATTGTGCACGTTCCGAATGATCTCCTCCTGCGAAGCCTGAAAGTCCACTTCCTTTTCCGGGCACGTGATCTCCATCACCTGCTCCACAATCTCGTGCAAAAGCCCGATCTGCTCGGTGTCCGACGTCTTATAGTAGACTTCCTTGCCATCGCGGCGGCTCATGATAAGCCCACTGTCTAAAAGCGACTTCAAATGGTGCGAAACTGCCGGACTCGACATATCCATCATCGCCGCAATGTTGATAACACATTCTTCCCGGTGACTCAAAAGCCAGAAAATGCGCACGCGCACCGGGTCGCTCAGCTGCTTGAACACATCCGCCACGGCCGAAAAACGCTCCGTATTCATCAATTCTCTATGCAGCGCTTCGTCGTGCTTGTGCCTGCCGTGGTCGTGCGGCAATGCAAAATTCGCCATAAAAAGCCCTCCGTTTATCCGTTTCGGAAATCCCGTTCGCCCGTTTGGAAGCAGCACCCGAAAACCCCTTGATTTTTTATTCCGGCCCCAGTATACTACAACTGTAACGATTAAGCAAGTATTTAATCGTTAGCACCACATTTCAAAACAAAATGATTTTTTACGGAGGTTTTCCCCATGAAAAAAACGTACAGCATCGAAGTTGACTGCGCAAATTGTGCCAACCTGATGGAAGAGGCAACCAAGAAAACCGCAGGCGTTGCAAATGCGACCGTAAACTTCATGACCCAGAAGATGATCGTTGAGTTTGAAGACGGTCAGGACGCTAAAGCTGTCATGAAGAATGTCCTCAAGGCCTGCAAGAAGGTTGAGCCGGACTGCGAAATCGAGCTTTAATTTACTTTGGTCTACCCGTATAGCCAGAAAAAATGACCGGCTCCGCTTTCTCGGTACAGTCGGTCTTTTTCACACGGTAATGCGTCATCTAACTGCTATATAAAACCACAAGAGGTATCCTCATGAAAAAGAAACAAAAGATTACGCTGTACCGCATCATCATCACCGCCGTGATGCTGGTCGTGTTACAGTTCTTACCGATCACGGGCATTCCGCGCCTTATTGCGTACCTCGCCGCCTATCTCGTCATCGGCTACGATATTTTGAGAAAAGCCGGCAAGGGCATCCTAAACGGCCGCGCGTTCGACGAAAACTTTTTGATGGCGCTCGCCACCCTCGGTGCGTTCTTCCTCGCCATTTGGACAAAGAGCGGCGATTATCTTGAGGGCATCGCCGTGATGCTGTTCTATCAGATCGGCGAGCTGTTCCAAAGCTACGCCGTCGGCAAAAGCCGCAAAAACATCTCCGCGCTGATGGACATCCGCCCGGACTACGCCAACATTGAAAAAGACGGCAAGTTAGAACAGGTCGATCCCGACGAAGTCGCGGTCGGCAGCATCATCGTCGTGCAGCCGGGCGAAAAAGTCCCGCTCGACGGCATGGTCGAAAGCGGCAACGCAAGCCTTAATACCAGCGCGCTCACCGGCGAAAGCCTCCCGCGCGATGTCAAAGAGGGCGATGAGATCATCAGCGGCTGCATCAATTTAAACGGTGTTCTGAAAATCCGCACCACAAAGGAATTCGGCGAGTCCACCGTTTCCAAAATCCTCGACCTCGTCGAAAACGCCAGTTCCCGCAAGTCCCGTTCGGAAGCGTTCATCTCCCGCTTCGCTAAAATTTACACCCCGGCGGTCTGCATTTCCGCTGTACTGCTCGGCATCGCCGTGCCGCTCCTGCGCATGGCGTTCGGCATGGATGCCGCTTGGGTCAATTGGATCTACCGCGCGCTGACCTTCCTTGTCGTCAGCTGCCCGTGCGCACTTGTCATTTCCATCCCGCTCAGCTTCTTTGCGGGCATCGGCGGCGCAAGCCATGAGGGCGTGCTCATCAAGGGCTCCAACTATCTTGAGGCCCTCTCCGATGCAAAAATCGTCGTGTTCGATAAAACCGGCACGCTCACGCAGGGCGTGTTTGAGGTCACTGCCGTCCACCACAGCACGATGGACGAAGCAAAGCTGCTCGAGTACGCCGCGCTCGCCGAGTGCGCCTCCTCCCACCCCATCAGCAAAAGTTTGCAGAAAGCCTACGGCAAAGAGATCGACCGCAGCCGCGTAACGGACATTGAAGAAGTCAGCGGCAAGGGCATCACCGCCAAGGTCGACGGGCACGAGGTCCTCGCCGGCAACGCAAAGCTCATGGCGCTGCACAATATTCCATATAACGACTGCCACAGCGTCGGCACCATCATCCACATGGCGATCGACGGCCAGTACGCCGGCCACATCGTCATCTCGGATATCGTCAAGCCCCATTCCAAGGAAGCCATCCAGAAATTAAAGCACGCCGGTGTTGAAAAAACCGTCATGCTCACGGGCGACACGAAGCGCGTCGCCGATCAGGTCGCCAAGGAGCTCGGCATCGACGAAGTCCACAGCGACCTCCTCCCGGGCGATAAGGTGAACGAAGTCGAAAAGCTCATCCAGAATAAGCCGAAAAAAGCGAACCTCGCGTTCGTCGGCGACGGCATCAACGATGCGCCGGTGCTCAGCCGTGCCGATATCGGCATCGCCATGGGCGCCATGGGTTCGGACGCCGCCATTGAGGCCGCAGACGTTGTCCTCATGGACGACGACCCCATGCAGATTGCAAAAGCCATCAAAATCTCCCGCAAGTGCATCGGCATCGTCAAACAGAACATCGTGTTCTCGCTCATCATCAAGTTCGGCTGCCTCGCGCTCACCGCGTTCGGTCTTGCCAACATGTGGGCAGCCATCTTTGCGGATGTCGGCGTCATGATCATCGCGGTCCTCAACGCCATCCGCGCCCTCAAGTACAAAGAATAAAAGATAACATACCAAAACGCCCTCCCGCTGCGGTTTTCCGTAAGCGAGAGGGTGTTTTCATTTGCCTCTAATCTTTATACAGGTCGCCCGTGTACCAATCCACCATGCCGTTTCGCACAGCGTCTTCAAAATAGTCGGGCCAGTAGTCCGGCGCTTTGCCGGAGGGGTACCAAATGTCCGGGTACAGCGCGTTTTCGTTCTCCGTGATCTTCGAGGTATCCACAGTCGCGTCTTCGCCGTCGCGCACCTTGCGCGCCACAATGACCGTGCGGAAGCCCTCATATTCATACGAGCACGTCGAAAGCATCACCGTTTTGTCGTTTTCGTTCAGGTCCACGCCGGTGTTCACCATGCTGCGCTTCATCACGTCGTAGTAAAACTGCATCTTGTCTTCCGCAGAGTTAAAATCGCCGCGTAAATAGTTAAACAGCGCCCCTTGGTTATCGTATGTATTCGTCTTGAATACCGAAACGATCTTCCACTCCGCCGCTTCCTTTTCGGTGTCATAGCGGAACACCGGGCAACTCTTCACGGTCTCGGCACTGCCAAAGCCGATCACCTGCCAGAACATTCTGCCGTCCTGCATGCTGTGCCCGTGCAGAACCTGATTATCGGAGTCCACCGTGCACATGCCGTCCAAAAAGATGCTGCCGTACTTCGTGTTTTCCTTTTTGTAGTTGCGGTACAGGTAATACTGCGGGTCGCCAAGCGGCGGCGTCAGCACCGGGAAGTTGATGTCCGTGCCGTCCAGCTGTACCCAGCCCGTAATATCACGGTTCACGCTCTGCAGCTTCAAAACAGCCTCACGGCGGCGCTCCAGCTCCGCGGCGTATTCGTCCGCTGCGTTGTCCTCAGAAGTCACCGGGGCCTCGCTTTCCGTGCCGCCTGCTTCGGAGTAAATGTCCTGGATCTCCCCCACGTTCTTGTCCGTCACATACGGGTTCACAATAAGCTCGATCACAAGCACCGTCGCCGAAACGACAAAAATCACCGAAAACAGCGTGATGAGCACCGGGAACAAAATGCGCCGCTTTCTCGGCTGCACACTTTCTTCGTCTTCATAGACTGCCACGCGCCGAATATGCTCCGGCTCGCGGTTTTTGCGCCGCACGCGTTACGCCTCGTCTACCGGCAGACCGGCTAAGTAGCGGCGCACCATGTCAAGCGCCTTCGAGGCCGCGCAGTGGCGGTGCCATTCGCGGGATTTCAGGCGGCCCATCGGCTGGCGCTTTGCCACCCACGTGTTTTTGCCGTCGCTCAGCGCAATGTACACAAGGCCCACCGGCTTTTCTTCGGTGCCGCCGTCCGGGCCTGCAATGCCCGTAATGCCCACGCCGATGTCCGCGCCGCTCTCGCGCACAATGCCTTCTGCCATCGCACGCGCCGTCTGCTCGCTCACCGCGCCGTATGTCTCAAGCGTCTCGTGCGGTACGCCGAGCAAACGCTCTTTCACGCAGTTCGCATAGGTCACGCAACCCGTCTCAAACACAGCGGAGGAGCCCGGAATATCCGTAATGCGCTTTGCAAGCATACCGCCCGTGCAGGATTCTGCCGTTGCAAGCTTCTTGCCCGCCTTCCTGAGCTCGCTGACTACAAGCTCCTCCAGCGTCTCCACGTCCACGCCGTACACAAAGCTGCCGATGCGCTTCTTGAGTTCTTCCACCACCGGCACGCACATCGCGTCGGCTTCTTCCTTCGTCGCAGCCTTCGCCGTCACGCGCACAAACATCTCGCCTTCCTTGGCATACGGGGCCACGGTCGGGTTGCTCTGCTCCATCAGGTCTTCGATCATCTGCGCCACCGGGGCTTCGCCTCTGCCGTACACATGCACGCTGTGCGAAGCAATCACCGCGCTCTGGAACTTCTCAAGGTACGGCACGGCATAGTTGTGCAGCATCGGGGTCAGCTCCGAAGGCGGGCCGGGCAGCATGATGACGATTTTGCCCTTGTCCGTCTGGAACGCGCAGCCGGGCGCGGTGCCGTTGTCGTTTTTCAGCGCGGTGCAGCCCTCCGGCAGCATCGCCTGCTTCATCTGGTTTTCGGTCATGCCGCCGTTTGCAAAGTAGTCGAGCAAATGCTGGTAGCTCTGCTCGTGCAAAACGAGCTTCTTGCCCGCAGCCGCGGCCACAGTCTCCTTCGTCAGGTCGTCGCCCGTCGGCCCAAGGCCGCCCGTCGTGATGAGAATATCGCTTCGGTCAAGCGCGTCGTAAACGGCCTTTTCCAGTCTGCCCACGTTGTCGCCGACTACGGCGGCGTAGAGCAGGTCAATGCCCAGCGCCGAAAGCGCCTTTGCAACGATCGTTGTGTCCGTGTTCACAGTCTGGCCGAGCAAAAGCTCTGTGCCAACCGATAATACTTCTGCCTGCATGGTAAAATTCCCCTTTCTTACAGATGACGGATCTCCGTCTTTTCAAGGCAATTTTTCAAAAGCTGTTCCACATCGAGCTTCTGTTCCGCAGCCTCCACCACGTTCAGCGTGGGGCGGGTGCGCGGGTGCTTCGGCGTAAACACCGTGCAGCAGTCCTCATACGGCTCAATGGAAATGTCATATGTGTCAATGCGGTGCGCAAGCGCCACGATCTCCGACTTATCGCTGCCGATGAGCGGACGGAACACCGGCATGTTCGCCGCCGCGTCCGTGCACGCAATGGCCTGGATCGTCTGGCTCGCCACCTGTCCAAGACTTTCGCCCGTGATGAGCGCGCTGCACTCCCGCTCGCGCGCAATGCGCTCGGAAGCCCGCATCATGAAGCGGCGCATGATGATCGTCGCCAGCTCCTCCGGGCAGTTGTCGCGGATCTGCTCCTGAATTTCGGTGAACGGCACGGTGATCATGTCCATTCTGCCCGCGTATTCGCCCACCTTTTTCAGCAGCGCCACCACCTTTTCGTGTGCGCGCTCGCTCGTGTACGGGGGGCTCGCAAAGTGGATAGCCGTCAGCTCCACGCCGCGCTTTGCCATCATCCACGCCGCCACCGGGCTGTCGAGGCCGCCGCTGATGAGGATGGCCGCCTTGCCGCCCGTGCCCACCGGGATGCCGCCCGCGCCGGGCTTCGTCTCGCCGTGGATGTACGCCGCTTTCTCGCGAATTTCCACGCGCACTGTAATTTCCGGGTTATGCACATCTACGGAAATGTGCGGGTTCGCGCGCAGCAGCGCCGCGCCCACCTCGCGGGAGATCTCCATGGAGCCGAGCGGGAACTTCTTGTCCGCGCGCTTCGATTCCACCTTGAACGTCTTAAAGCCAGAAAGCGTGTCCGCCAAATATTCCGGCGCCATTTTTGTAATGGCGTCCATGTCCTTTTCGCACACGCACGCGCGCGCGTAGCCGATGACGCCAAACACCTTCGAAACGCGCTCTTCGGCCTCGTCAATGTCCGCGTCCTCGTCCTTCGGCTCAATGTAAATGGTGGACTGCATGGAGTACACCTCAAAGTTGCCCGCGCGCGCAATGCGGCGGCGAATGTTCTTCAATAACCGGTCTTCAAACGTGCGGCGGTTGAGTCCCTTTAAGACGATCTCGCCGAGCTTGACCAGAATCACTTCCTGCATGGTAAAATTCCTTTCAATCTATAAACTCACGCTCACGCGTGCGAAAGCGTTTGGAGCCCCTCTTGCAGGGCATCCGCAAACGCGTCCATTTCTTCCACCGTGTTTTCCGCCGAAAGGCTGATGCGCAAAGAGGTCTCAATGCGCTCTTTCGGCAGCTGCATTGCGCTCAAAACGTGGCTCGGCTTTGCCTTGCCGCATGCGGAACCGCTGGAAACAAAAATGTTTCGCTCCGCCAAAAAGTGCAGCATCGTCTCCGCGCGCACGCGCCCCGCCGAGATGTTCACAATATACGGCAGCGCGTTTTCGGGCGAGTTCAAAATAACCTCCGGCATCGCTTTCAGCCGCTCCAATAAATGCGATTGCACCGCTTTCACGGTCGTGAGCGCCTCTTTTTCCGTCGGCATGTGCTTCACCGCTTCGCCGAACGCACAGATCTGCGGCACACCCTCGGTGCCGGGGCGCAGGTTTTTCTCCTGCCCGCCGCCAAAGCTGTGCGGCAAAATGCGCGCACCGCTTTTCACGTACAGCGCGCCCACGCCCTTTGGCGCGTGCACCTTGTGGCCAGAAACGCTGATGAGGTCCACACCAAGCTTTTTCGGCGCGAGCGGAATTTTACAGAACCCCTGCACCGCGTCTGTGTGAAAGAGTGCCGGGGCCTTTTTTCTCTTGATGATGCCCGCAATGTCCTTCAGCGGCAGCAAAACGCCGGTTTCGTTATTCACCGCCATCACGCTGACTAAGATCGTCTTCGCGTCAATGGCCGCTTCAAATTTCTCTTTCGGAATATTCCCGTCCGCGTCCGGCTGTACATACACGACTTCATAACCCTCTTTTTCAAGCTGCGCCATCGTGTTTAAAACCGCCGGGTGCTCAATCGCCGTCGTCACGATTTTATTGCCCGCGCGCTTTTTCGCGTGCGCCGCACCTAAGATCGCAATGTTGTCGCTCTCCGTGCCGCCGGACGTGAAATAAATCTCCCCCGGCTGTGCCGAAAGCCGCTCGGCAATCCCTTCCCGCGCCGCGGTCATCTCCTTTTCCGCCGCAAAGCCCTTGCTGTGCAGCGAAGAGGGGTTGCCGTAGCATTCCGTCATCATATACAGCGCCTTTTCCGCCGCCTCTTTTGAGACGCGCGTCGTCGCGCTGTTATCCAAATAAATTTCCTGTGTCGTATCCATCATTATCCCTTACAGTTTTCGGTATCCGGTCGAAAAATCGACCACGTTTCTAAGCGGCTCGCCCGCCAAAAAATGCTTCAAATTCTCCGCCATAATGCGCACAATGCGGTCGTGCGTCTCCTGCAAATGGTATCCGCCGGAGATATGCGGTGTGATGACCGCGTTTTCCATCTTCCACAGCGGGTGATCTGCGGGCAGCGGCTCCGGGTCGGTCACGTCCACGCCCGCGCCCGCCAGCTTCCCGCTTTTCAGCGCCGCGAACAGCACATCTGTGTCGACGATCATCCCGCGGCCGACGTTTAATAAAATCGCGCCGTCCTTCATCTTCGCCATGCGCTCTGCGTCAAACATACCCTTCGTTGCCGTCGTGCCCGGCAGCGTGATGGCCACGCAGTCCGCCTGTGGCAAATATTCGTCAAGCTTATCGGTGTGGATGAGCTCGTCCACAAAATCAGGCTTATCCGTGCCCGTGCGGCGCACGCCGATCACCCTTGCGCCCAGCGCTTTCGCACGCTTCGCAAATTCCCCACCGATGTCGCCGAGGCCGAGCACCAGCACCGTCGAGTTCCACGCCGAGCGCACCTGCCCGAGGTCGCACCACTTGCCCGTGCGCTGCACATCGCGGTACAAATGCAGTTTTTTTAAAAGTTCAAGCCACACCGCGACCATGTATTCCGAAATCGCAAGGCCATACGCGCCCGTTGCATTCGTCAAAACGGTCTCCTTCGGCAGGCAGCCGTGGATATACCCGTCCACGCCCGCACTGTTCGTCTGCAACCATTTGAGCTTATCACCGGTCGAGATGAGCTTCGGGCTCACGTTGCCGAGGATTATATCCGCGTTCTGCACGTCCTCGCGCTCTGCCTTGCCCTCTTTATAAATAAACGTCTCCCCCGGCGCGGCTTCTTCGAGCCACACGCGCTGATAGGGCTTCGTCTCCATCGCAACTAAAATGTTCACAGTGTCTCGATCTCCTCTCTCCACACCGTATTGCACGCATCGCTCGGCATGCGGAAATCACCGCGCGGCGAAAGCGTCACAGAGCCCACCTTCGGGCCGTCCGGCAGGCAGGAGCGCTTAAACTGCTGTTGGAAGAAGCGGCGGTAGAACGTTTTCAGCCACTTTTTAATGGTCTCCGCGTCATACTGTCCCTCAAACGAGCGCAGCGCCATCGCGTAAATTTTACGCGGCGTAAACCCAAAGCGCAGCATGTAATACAAATAGTAATCGTGCAGTTCATACGGCCCCACAAGGTCTTCCGTCTTCTGGGAGATCTCCCCGTCCTTCGGCGGCAATAATTCCGGGCTGACCGGCGTGTCCAGAATATCCAGCAGCACGCGGCGCAGCTCGTCGTTGCCGTGCATCGCCTCATAGCGCACAAGGTGGCGCACCAGCGTCTTCGGAATGGACGCATTCACCGCGTACATCGACATGTGGTCGCCGTTGTACGTCGCCCAGCCGAGCGCCAATTCAGAAAGGTCGCCCGTGCCGATGACAATGCCGCCGTACTGGTTCGCAATGTCCATCAAAAGCTGCGTACGCTCGCGCGCCTGCGAATTTTCATACGTCACGTCCAGCACCGCGGGGTCGTGCTGAATGTCCTTAAAGTGCTGCTCCACCGCCTTCGCGATCGGAATTTCGTCAAAGTGCACCTTCAGCTCTTCCGCAAGGCACTGCGCGTTGCTCTTCGTGCGTGCCGTCGTGCCGAAGCACGGCATGGAGACCGTGCGGATGCCCGTGCGCGGCAGGCCGAGCATGTCAAACGCGTTCGCCGTCACAAGCAGCGCCAACGTGGAATCCAAACCGCCCGAAAGCCCGATGACCGCCGTCTTGCAGCCGATGTGCTTTAAACGTGTCGCCAAGCCCGTCGCCTGCATTTTTAAAATCGTCTCGCAGCGCGCGGAAAGGTCAGCATCGTCCTTCGGCACGAACGGGTACGGGTACGCCGTGCGCGTCGTCTCAAACTCCGGCATGTCCATCGAAGCGTCGATGATGTCGCACACGGGCTCGTCCTGCCACGTGTTCATGCGGCGGCGCTCCTGCACAAGGCGCTCCACGTCGATGTCGCCATAGGTGATGCCGTTTGTAAACAAATCGCTCTCGTTCAGCAAAGAGCCGTTTTCGCAAATCAAATTGTGTCCCGCAAAAATCATGTCCGTCGTGCTCTCGCCAAAGCCGCTGTCCGCGTACACATACGCCGCAAGCAGTCGGCCGGAGTGCATGCGCAGCATGTCGCGGCGGTACTGCGCCTTGCCGATGATCTCATCGCTGCACGAAAGGTTCAGCAAGATCGTCGCGCCGCCCTTTGCCAGCGTCACGCTCGGCGGGTCCGCCACCCAAACGTCCTCGCAGATCTCCACGCCCACGGTCACGTCCGGCGCAAGCTCAAACACCACGTCGCGGCAGCCGTACCAGTCGCCCGCGTAGCGCAGCATGCCGCTTTCCGGCGCGGGGGAGAAATGGCGCAGCTCGTAAAATTCGGAGTAATTCGGAATATTCTGCTTTGCCGGCAGCCCCAGCAGAACGCCGCGGCTGAACACCGCCGCGCAGTTATACAGCGCCCCGCCGGACGGGATCGGCATGCCGACCGCGCACAGAATGTCGAGGTCTTCCGTCTCTTCGATCAGGTCAAACAGGCATTCCTTCGCACTTTCCATCAGCTTTCTGTCCTTAAACAGATCGCCGCAGGTGTAGCCCGTCATCGCAAGCTCCGGGAACACAATGACCGAAGCGCCGTTTGCGGCCGCCTCGCGGATCATCTTCGCCATTTCGTTTTTGTTATACGGGCAGTCCGCCACCTTCACGTGCGGCGTAGCCGCCGCCACGCGCACCATTCCGTCTATTTTCATGCTCATCCAAAAGCTCCTCTCAAGTGTCACCAGAGGTGGCACAATTCTATTCGCCTAACGGCGCGTTCTCTCATTCTTCGGGCAATTTGCGGCGAATATCCATCACCGCAAACAAAGTTTGCGATATCATTTTCCGAAAAGGAAAATATCATGCCGAGCGTAAGCTCGGTATATCATTTACATTCACTTGCACAAATTCCCCCTGCCGAAAAAAGAGCAGGGGGAAACTGTTTTTATCTCATTCGCCGGTTTCGGCCGCCGTTACAGGCTCCGGCGTGGGCTCCTCTGTGGGGGCCGCTGTCGGCTCTGCGGTCGGCGTGGGGGTCGGCTCCGGCGTAGGTGCCTCGGTCGGGGCCGGGGTCGCGGTGGGCGCTGCCGTCGGGGTAGCCGTCGGCGACGGGCTCGGGGAAGACGTCTCCGTGCCCGGGCCAATGCGGTAGATCGTGCCGCTCGGACCGTAGTAGGAGGAAGGCAGCGTCTCGGTGTAGATGACCTCGCCGTCCTTCACAAAGTCGCGCCACGCGCTCGCCTCATAGCCCCAGTTGCCGCTTGTAGAAAGCACCTTTTCGCCCTTTTTAAGGTTCTGGTCCACCACATATTTCACGGTGTCCAGCGGCGGAATTTCCTTTGTCGTCTGGGAGTACACGTTGATCGTGTCCCACTCCTTCGGGTGCTTGCCGTAGAACTGCACGTGCAGCGTCACGCCGTCCATCCAGCTCATAATGTACACCGGGGTGTCAAGGTCATTGCGGAACTGGAAGTCGATCTCGCCGTAGCTCACCGTCGCGTCCAGGCCGATCGGCACATACGTAGACGGCGAAGAGTGGCAGTCGCGCAGTGTGATCGTCATGCCCGCGCGCAGCGCAGCGCCGTAGATCGTCGAAGAAGCCTGGCAGATGCCGCCGCCGTACATCTGCACCAGCGCGCCGCCGGAAAGACCGCCCGCCGGCAAGAAGCCCGTGGAAGCGTTTGTGGAATCGCCCACGATGTTTTCATAAGAGAACGTGTCGCCCGGGTTCAAAACCGTGCCGTTCACGCGGGAAAGCGCCAAGCCCATGTTGTGGTTGCCGTTTTCCGTGTTGGTCGAGACCGTCTCAAACGAGGAGATCATGCCGAAGTCTTTTCTCAAGTCGTCCACGGTCACCCTTGCCGCGGTCTCCTGCAGCGTGGCTTCCACCTCACCGCTTGCTTTTTTCAGGAACTGCGCCTTCACGGCGGCAAGCGTTTCGTAAACATCCAGCTTTTTGCCGTTCACGGCGTCCTCAAACACAAAGTCGCCCGCGTCAAAGTCATAAGAGCCCACGGTCGCGTCCTTGGCCTGCACGACGAAATCGCTAAGTCTCTGCTTCAATTCATTTTCAAAATTTCTCAGCGTCAGGGCATACGTCATTTCGTAGTCGCCCGCTTTTCTCGATTTCAAAAGCCGCGTCAGCGTAATATCCAGCGTATCCACAACGGTCAGCTCGCTGCCCTTTGCGGTCACTTCGGTGTCGCCGCTTTTCACGGTGACGTTGATATTCGCATACGGCTTTAACGCCGCTTCTCTGCACGCTTTTTCGGCTTCTTCAAGCTTCATGCCGGAGATGTCAATACCGTCCATCGTGGTGCCTTCCGCGAACACGGTCAGGTCCTCCGGCTCCGGGGTGGGGGTAGGCTCCACCGTCGCTTCCGGCTCAGAAGATGTCGGCAGCTTATCGCAGCCTGCAAAGCCCAGCATCAAGACGGCCGCAAGCACCGCGCCGACCGCCGCCGCACGATATTTTTTCGTTTTATGTCTATACATGAGATCGCCTTTCTGAAAATCCCCGCGGCCTTTCACAGCCGCTTTCCTATATCGTATCCACTTATTTTTTGCAGATATTCTCTCCTTTTCACCGGTAAAATACCATATGAGAATATTATACCCGCCGCGTCTTTTCTTGTAAAGACATACGTTTAAATATGTCTTAAAAGTTTTTGAACACGCACCGGTTCTCCGCTTGCTCTAAGTATACCGCAAAGCCGCAGAAAAGTCTTCCAAAAAATGCAAATTTTCCGCAAATTTCACGCTTTTTTCGAGTTTCATTTCTTAATTTGCACGCAATATATGGAAATTCACAAAAAAGTGTGCTAAACTGAAAATATAGGAATTCGGAAAAGGAGCGGTATCATGCGCATTTTGATCCTCACCTGTGCCACCGGCGGCGGCCACCTGCGCGCAGCTGCGGCACTTGAAAAATACATACGCGAAACCACCACCCACGAAGTCATTCAAATGGACTTCTTAAAAAGCATCGGCAAGCTGCTCGACAAAACCATTTGCGACAGCTACCTCTTTATGGCGAAGAAGACCCCCTCGCTCTTCGGCCGGCTCTACAAAACGACAAACAAAGACAATCCCCTTGCGGATTTCGTTCCCCACACCACAGAGCTTCTGGCGCTCCAGCTCTACCCGCATTTGGCAGAGATCGCGCCGGATGTCATCATCAGCGTGCACCCGTTCGCGACGGAAATGGTCTCCAGCTTAAAGGAGCGCCGCCGCATCACCTGCCCACTCATCTGTCTCATGACGGACTACGGCGTGCACAAGGCGTGGATCGCCCCGAATGTCGACGCCTACGTCGTTGCGTGCGATGACATGGTAAACGACCTGCGCCGTCTCGGCATCCCGAAGGAGCACATCTACCCCTACGGCATCCCGGTGCACGACGTCTTTTTCGATAAGGAAGACCAGGCAAAGCTCCTCACCGAAATGGAGCTCGAGCCGGAAGTGCCCACCGTGCTCTTCATGGCCGGCAGCATGGGCGTCTCCAACATCGTAGACCTCTACCGCGGCCTGTGCTCCTCCCCGCTCGATTTACAGATCATCATCATTACGGGCAACAACAAAAAGCTCTATAAGCTCTTTGAAAGCGAAATTCCGAACTCGCCGAAAAAGACAAAGCTCATCCAGTTCACAACGGAGGTAGAGCGCTTCATGCACGCGTCCGACCTCATCATCACAAAGCCGGGCGGCCTCACCGTCTCGGAAGCGCTCGCGTGCAACCTGCCGCTCGCCGTGTTCGACGCCATCCCCGGGCAGGAGGAGGATAATGCCAACTTCCTGCAAACGCACGATATGGGCGTGCGCATCACAAAGGAGAATTTCTCCGCCGTCGTGTCCTCGCTCATCGAGCATAAGGAGCGCCTGCGCCGCATGCGCGAAAGCTGCCGCACGTTCGACAAATCCCACGCGAACGAGAACATCGTCGCGCTCGCCGCAAAGCTCGCAAAGGAATTCGCATCCTATAACCCGAACATCGCGTTCTCCACGGATAAAGGCGTGTTCAACTTCCGCACCGCCGCTATTATCACGCAAAACGGCAAGCTGCTCGTCACAAAGGACGACGGCACAGAGCACTACTACCTCCCCGGCGGCCGCGTCACCATGCGCGAAAAAGCCGAGGACGCCCTCACGCGCGAATTAAAAGAAGAGCTCGATGTCACCGTCACGCCGGAGCGTGCCGTGTGGATCGCCCAGAGCTTTTTCACCCCCATGGGCAAAAAGCAGCGCTACCACGAGCTGTGCACCTACTTCACCGTGGACGCCTCCGGCACCGACCTTCTCACCCGCGGCGACCGTTTCGATAGCCCGAACGAGAAAAATGTCCACTTCGCGTGGTTCCCGTTTGAAGAGCTGCCGTATATCGATTTAAGACCGGCGTTTTTAAAAACCGAAGTCCAAACCCTGCCGGAGCATACGCAGTTCATCACGATTGAGGATTAACACCGAGCTACCGGCAACGACACGTAAAAGTCTTTAGTCAAGTTTTCTTCGAGAAAACTTGCGGATTCTCAAGGCAGCGCCTTGAGTCGTCGTCCGCAGACGACGAAACCCTTTTGCCTACCCAAAAATCAGGAGGATAGGTTCAACTGTCCGGTGGACAGTTGAACCGTAAGGGACCCTATTAAGGGGTCCCTTGAAAGGCGGTCAAACGACCGCCTTTTTTAATTTTCCAAAAAACCGCCGTCCTTTTTTCATTTTCGTAAATCGCCGCCTTTTCCTCAGCCTCCCCCATTTTCCCAAATCCGCGTATACCTCACCCCTCATATATACGGATTCTGCAGGTAAATTTTCTCCCCCCATTTTTCAAACTCTCGTAAAGCCTATATAACTTATATACATTATAGATACTGTCTATAGCCTACTATTCACATATGATATTAGGCAAATTCTTCCGGCTGTGTTATAGTATTACAAACCGAAGGAAAAGAAGGAATGAAAAATGAACACAGCAGAAAGAAGGATCTCGGAAATCATCGATCAAAACCGCGATGCGATCATCTGCTTCGCAAACGATATTTTCACGCACGCCGAGCTCGGCTATAAAGAGTTCCGCACAAGCGAAAAATTCAAAGATGTCCTCACTAAGCACCTCAACCATGTTGAAGACGACCTTGCGATCACCGGTGCAAAGGGTTACCTCAACGAAAACAAAAAAGACAATTTCTCGCTCGCGCTCATCGGCGAGCTCGACGCACTGAAAATCCCCGCTTACAAATTCGCAAATCCCGAAACGGGCGGCGCACACTGCTGCGGTCACCACGCACAGCTCGCCGGCGTCGTCGGTGCCCTGCTCGCCCTGTCCGATCCCGAAATCGCCAAGGAGCTCGACGGGCAGGTCGTGTTTCTCGCCGCACCGGCAGAAGAATACGGCGAAGCCGAATTCAAAAATCAGCTCATCGCCTCGGGCAAGATCGCTTACGGCGGCGGAAAATGCGAGCTCATCCGCGAAGGCGCATTCGACGACATCGACGCCGCACTCGCGCATCACATTTCGCCCGACGGGCTCAGCGTTGGCAGCGGCAGCAGCAACGGCTTCGTCGCCAAGGTCATTCGCATCAAGGGCAAAGCCTCTCACGCCGTCGGCGCACCGCACAAGGGCATAAACGCCTTAGATGCCGCTGCGCTCGGCTTGCAGGCACTCGCGTTCAATAACAAAACGTTCCGCGACGAAGACTGCGTACGCGTCCACCCGATCCTGACAAAAGGCGGCGACCTTGTCAACGTCACGCCCGAAGAAGCCGTGCTCGAAACGCTCGTCCGCGCCAAAACAAACGACGCGATCCTCGACGCCGCCCGAAAGACCGACCGCTCCTTCAAAGCCGGCGCATACGCGCTCGGCGCCGGGTACCGCATCGAGACCGCACCGGGCTACCTGCCGTCGATCGGGCAGAGCTTCCCGGACGAGCTCATCGAGATCATCGCCGAAGCCGCCGGCAAAGAGCCGAAGATCCTTTCGCCCGCGTCCCACGGCGGCGGCTCCACCGATGTCGGCGACGTGCAGCATCTTCTGCCGGTGCTGACCTTCCACACCGGCGGCGTATCCGGCGGACTGCACCAGACGGATTTTTCGGTTGACGATGAAGAAGAGGCGTACGTTCTCACGGCAAAGCTCTTTGCTTTAAGCGCCTACCGCCTGCTGCGAAACGGCGCCGCGCTCGGAAAAAAGATCAAGCAGGCGTACAAGCCGGTATTTCAAAACAAGGAGGAGTATATCGAGTTTCTGGATCAGTTCCGCTCGGTAGAAGAAGGATAAAATGGGAAAAGAAGCTTATAAAATCGAAGGCACCGTCGACCGTGCCCTGATGGTCGACCAGATCCGTCTCGCCGCAAGGCAGTTTGCGATGCTCTACTTTCATTTCGTCAAAACGCTTTACGATGCATTCGGTCACGACAAAGCCAAAGAACTCGTACAAAAAACGATTTTCGAGCAAGCGGTCGACCGCTCGGACATCCTCCGTGAGAAAGCCGCAAAGCGCGGGCTGCCGACCGAAAGCCGCGAAAACTTCCGGCAGGTTCTCGACCTTCCGTTCTGCGGCTGGATCCCGCAATGGGGCGCAGATCACTGTCCCTATGCCGAGGTCTGGCGCGGCTACATCAAGGATTATCCGTGGTTTTCCGAGTTCGCCACGCTCTACTGCGACGTCATCGATACCACGACGATCGAAAACTTCACGCGTCACCTGTCCCATCGCATCACACAAAACGTCATCACCGCCGGCACAAGCTGCGAGCGCGAATATTTTGAAAGCGACGACGTAAAGAACGGGAGGTTCACCTATGGCACAAAAGAAGAAATCTAAAGCGCCCGCCTTTACGGTCATCACCGCTTTGCAGATTCTCACCGTCGCGGCGCTGCTCATCTGGATGCAGGTCTCCGTCACAAACGGCTCCATCAGCCGCGTTTTCCTCGCCTCCCCGACCGACATCGTAGAAAGCGGCTTTACCATGATCGTCGACGGCACGCTCCTGCCGCACCTGCTCGTCACATTAAAGGAAGTCCTCGCCGGCTACGCCTTAGCCGCCGTCACCGGCATCGTGCTCGGGCTTTTCTGGGTGCTGTTTCCCCCGCTCGAAAAATACATGAGCGTTTTCTGCTCGGCGATCATGGCGATCCCGAAAACGGCGATTTTGCCGCTTTTGATTCTCTGGTTCGGCATCGGCTTCACGTCTAAGGTCGTCCTCATCTTCCTGTTCGGCGTCTTCACGATCCTTTACAACACCGTGACCGGCGCAAAGCAGTGCAAAGCCGAATATATCAAGGTCGCCAAAGTATTCGAAGCGTCAAGAGCCCAGCTCGTCTTCAAGGTCATGATCCCCGCGGCACTCCCGTCCATTTTCAACGGTCTGCGCCTTTCGGCAGCGACCGCGCTCACCGGCGTGGTGTTTTCGGAGATGCAGTCGGCACGCGAAGGTCTCGGCTTCCTGCTGAGTCAGGCACAGAACAACCTCGCCACCGCCAAGGTGTTTTTCATCATCATTTTAGTCACGCTCATTTCGGTGTTCTTCGTCCGGTCCATCGCCGGCATCGAGTACATCTTCTGCCATAAATGGAGAAAGGTTTGAAATTCATGAAAAAGAAAATCATTGCAATTTTGCTCGCACTTACAACCCTGTTTACCTCTGCTGCGCTTTCCGGGTGCAGCTCCGCAAATGCAACCGATGAAGCAGACGATCTCATCACCATCCGTTCCTGCTTCACGACCGGCATGACCGGCGCGGTCAACAATTTTGCGATTTATAAGGGTCTCTACGAGGCCGAGGGCATCAAGTTTGAAAACGTACAGGCG
Source organism: uncultured Eubacteriales bacterium (assembly GCA_934643185.1). Classification (GTDB taxonomy): domain Bacteria; phylum Bacillota; class Clostridia; order Oscillospirales; family Acutalibacteraceae; genus Hominenteromicrobium. Next base: position 20,996 of record CAKUBN010000017.1, on the reverse strand, counting down.
TCAAGCGGTTCCAACACGCTCTCCATGATCTCTCGCGATGAGATTGACGTCGCCGACGGCGACCCCAGCACCTACATTCCCGCCATCTATAACGGCGTGCCCGCAAAGCTCGTCGGCAATATGTGGCGTTATTCGGGCTGCTACTGGCTCATCGCAAATAACGATGTCAAGGATCTCTCCGACCTCAAGGGCAAAACGATCGGCACGGCGGGCACCACCGGCGGCATGAGACTTTCCGTCCTCAAAATGCTCGAGTCGGCAGGCATTTCCGAAGATGACGTCACGCTCATCGCAAACGGCGCGTATCAGGCGACATACGCCACCCTCACCTCCGGCGAGGTCGATGCAACGATCATTCACAACCCCTACGCCTCGCTCGCAAAAGCCGAGGGCATCGGTCACGTGCTCGGCCGCGCATGGGACTATATTCCCGATTACTACACCGGCACGATCATCGCCTCGGATAAATTCATCAAAGAAAATCCCGAAAAGCTCCAGAAGTTCCTCACGGCGTACTACAAAGTGCACGAGCTCGTCAAAAATGAGTATTTCGACGAATTCATCACCTGGGCGGCGAAAGAGATGAACGTCACCGAAGACGTCATGCGCGACGCTGTCGAATCCGAAATCGACGTCTGGCTCGATTACCCCGTAATCCCGACCGACCGCGTCGAAACCACGCTCGACATTCTGGTCGATTACGGATGGCAAGAGGATAAAATCGACGACCTCAGCAAGATCATCGACAACTCGTTCGCCGAAGAAGCGGCAAAAGAGCTCAACATGAGCGATCCTCTGGCAAAATAATCACGGGAGGGATCACAATGCCGACCATTGAAGTCAAAAACCTGTATAAAACCTACACAAACAGCGACGGCGAGCAGACCAACGCGCTCGAAAACATCAGCCTCAAAATTCAAGACGGCGAGTTCGTCTGCATCGTCGGTCCCTCCGGCTGCGGCAAAAGCACCCTGCTCGAGATCGTCGCCGGGCTGCTCGACCGCTCTTCCGGCGAAATTCTCCTCGACGGCCTCCCCGTCACGGGCACAAGCCGCGACATCGGCGTCGTCTTTCAGGACGCCTCGCTCTTTCCGTGGCGCACGATCAAGCGAAACATCGCGTTCGGCATGGAGGTCTCCAAGGTTCCGAAAACGGAGCAGGAGGAGCGGCTGCAAAAATACATCAAGCTCATGAACCTCTCGGGCTTCGAGAACAAATACCCGTCCCAGCTTTCGGGCGGCATGCGGCAGCGCGCCGGCATTGCCCGTGCGCTCGTGATGAACCCGAAGGTGATCTTAATGGACGAGCCATTCAGCGCGGTCGACCATCTGACGCGCTGCACCTTACAAGACGAGCTCATTCGCCTGCGGCAGGACGAAAAAAAGACGCTTTTATTCATCACACACGACCTGAACGAAGCCGTCTACCTCGCCGACCGCGTGATCCTGCTCACGCCGCGCCCCGGCAAAATTCAGCAGGAATATAAGATCGCCCTTCCTCACCCGCGCAACCGCGACGACGCCTACCTCACGCACACCGCCGCGCAGATCATGACCGACATCACAACGGGCAGCCGCAAGGACGACCTCGAATACTACATCTAAAAAGGAGATGCATTATGTTCAGAGATACCAGCATAGATTATTACCCGAAAGAAGAGGTCCGCAGATTGTGGAGTGAAAACATGAGCTTTTCCGACGAAGCGCTGCTTCATATGGACGAAGTCGAGTTCCGCGCCAGAGTCCGCGAACGGAGCCATCATACGCTCGAGATTCAGGTATATCAGGCGGCGTACCGTCACAAAACGCTCAGCGAAACGCAGGCAAACACCACAAAGCACCTGCTTGAGATCTGGCGCAAGCGCGGCCTGCCGACCGATGCGCCCGAGTACAAATACGCAAGCTTTTTAATCAGCGCCGCCGAAAAGCTCACAAAGGGCGAAGACGTAGACCTCACGCCCTACAAGCCGCACACCGTCACGAAGGAAATGGAAGACGCATTCTTCACCATCGTAAAGGAACGCCGCTCGGTACGCGAATTCAAAGATAAAGATGTCCCCGACGAAATTCTCGATAAAGTGCTCGAAGCCGGTCTTTGGGCGGCGCACGGCTGCAACGTCCAGTCCATACGCTATCTGGTCGTCAAAGAAAAGGACCACCCCGGCTTGTTTAAGGGCAGCGATGTCCCGGGCGGACCGATCCACCTCGTCATCTGCCAGGATATGCGCTGCTACCGCGCCAACTGCTTTACGCCTCTCCGAAACCGCCTGCTCGATGCCGGTGCCGCCGGGCAGAATATCGTCCTCGCGGCACACGCGGCAGGGCTTGAAGGCGTGTGGCTGACCTTCCCGAATCAGGAATTCGTCGACCGTTTAAAAAGCACCTTCCACGTCCCCGAGGAAGTGCGGCTCGTCACCTATGTCGATGTCGGCTACGGCGACCAAACGCCCTATCCGCCGCTGCGCCCCGATGTCAAAACCACCATTCTGCACCGCGATTGACCGCAAAAGGAGCCATGACTATGGAATACGAACTTGAAACGCGATGTCTGCACCGCGATATTTCTCTGAACGACAGCGACATTCGCCCCATCAGCGTGCCGATCTACCAATCCGCGACATTCGCCCACACTCGCATCGGCAAATACGGCGCTTTTGATTACACCCGCGAAAGCAACCCCACCCGCACCGCGCTCGAGGAACAAATCTCTTCGCTTGAGCACGCCGCGCAGACGCTTGCGTTTACAAACGGCATGGCGGCGATCACCGCCTGCATGGAGCTGTTCTCCCCCGGCGACCGCATTCTCTCCGGCGAAGATCTCTACGGCGGCACAAACCGCCTGTTCCGCACGATCAACGAAAAGAACGGCATAACGTTCAGCTTTGCCGATACGACCGATCTCGCCGCACTTGAAGCGGCCATTACCGCAAATCCCGACCACTTAAAAGCCGTTTATACCGAAAGCGTAACGAACCCGATGATGCGCGTCACCGACATCGCCGGAGCGGCGGAGATCGCGCACCGCCACGGGCTGCTTCTGATCGTGGACAACACGTTCCTCTCGCCCTATTTTTTAAATCCGCTCGACCTCGGTGCCGACATCGTGATCCACAGCGGCACAAAATTCATCGGCGGCCACAACGATTCCCTCGCCGGGTTCCTCTGTGTGCGCGATGACGCCCTCGCCGAGCGCCTGCGTCTCATCACAACAACGATCGGCAGTGCGATCGCCCCGTTTGAAGCATGGCTCACGCTGCGCGGGCTGAAAACACTCGCCATCCGCATGAAGCGCCAGCAGGAAAACGCGCTAAAAATCGCAAGCTGGCTCAAAACCGCGCCGCACGTCAAAGACGTTTTTTACATCGGGCTTCCGGATGACCCCGGCTATGCGATCTCGAAAAAGCAGGGGCGCGGCTTTGGCAGCATGATCTCCTTTTACACGGACAGCGCGGAAACGGCGCGCCGCTGTCTGCTCAGCACGCGTCTTATCGCGTTTGCCGAAAGCCTCGGCGGCGTCGATTCGCTCATCACCTACCCCGTCTCCCAGACGCACGCGGCGATGAGCGAATCGGAGTGCAAAAAGCTCGGTATCACCGATACCCTGCTGCGCTTAAGCGTCGGCATCGAATCCGCCGATGATCTCATCAAAGACCTCAAACAAGCATTGGAGAATACCACATGAACCTGAACATGACCGTCGATCGGCACAACACCGACAGCTTAAAATACGATTTCGCCGCCGAGCGCGGACGCCCCGAAAACCTGCTTCCGCTCTGGGTCGCCGACATGGACTTCCGCGCCCCGCAGCCCGTGATCGATGCACTCGCCGCGCGCACGCAGCACGGCATTTTCGGATACACCGAAACCAAGCGCGATTATTTTGACGTCGTCGCCGACTGGTTCACACAGCAGCACGGCTGGACGCCCGAGGAAAGCTGGCTCGTGAAAACGCCGGGCGTCGTCTTCGCACTCGCCATGGCGGTAAAAGCCTTCACAGATCCGCACGATGCCGTTTTAATTCAGCCGCCGGTCTACTACCCGTTTTTCGAGGTGATCCGCGACAACGACCGCCGCGTCGTCGAAAACGAGCTTCTCTATCATAACAATCGCTACACGGTCGATTTCTCCGATCTCGAAGCGAAGCTCGAAGCCGAGCGCGTAAAGCTCATGCTTCTGTGCTCGCCCCACAATCCTGTCGGGCGCGTCTGGGCGTCGTCGGAGCTGCGAAAAATCGCCGCGCTCTGCATAAAGCACAACGTCATTCTCGTGTCGGACGAGATTCACTGCGATTTCGCACGGCCCGGGCACGCTTTCACCTCCGCGATGCAGCTTTCCGGCAAGCTCAAAGAGCAGCTCATCCTCTGCACCGCGCCGAGCAAAACCTTCAATCTCGCCGGGCTGCAGGTATCGAATATTTTCATTCCGAACGAAACGCTCCGCCGAAAATTCAAGCATCAAATCGACGCGGCGGGCTACTCGCAGCTGAACGCCATGGGGCTCCTCGCCTGCAAAACCGCCTACCGCGAGGGCGCGCCGTGGCTCGCCGAAGTAAAACGGTACATCGAAGAAAACCTCATTTTTCTCCGCGATTATCTTGAAAAGTACATACCCGAGATCAAACTCGTCGAGCCGGACGGCACCTATCTCGTATGGCTCGACTGCGGCGGGCTCGGTCTTTCCGGCAAAGCGCTCGATGATTTCATCACAAAGGAAGCCGGGCTCTGGCTCGACGGCGGCAGTATGTTCGGCGGCTCCGGGCTTTCCGAGCGCTTTCAGCGGCTCAACATCGCGTGCAGCCGCGAAACGCTCACCGCAGCGCTTCAAAAGCTCGAAAGCGCCGTCAGCGCCCGCAAAAAATCAAACCCATAACCCCCAAAAAACCTGTCTGTTTTACGGTCAGGTTTATTTGCTGTTCTAAGGAGGCATTTTTATGACGATCCAACAGCTGCATTACGTCATCACGATCGCCGACGCCGGCTCGTTCAACAAAGCGGCGGAAGCGCTTTACATCGCGCAGCCGTCGCTGACGAGCGCGGTACAGAATCTCGAAAAGGAGATCGGCATCACCATCTTTCACCGCAGCGGGCACGGCGTGGCGCTGACGAACGACGGCATGGAGTTCATCAATTACGCGCGGCAGGTCTACACGCCGTACGAAACGCTCACAAGGAAATACAGCGGAAAAGGCAGCGTCAAAAAGAAGTTCGGCATTTCCACGCAGCACTATTCGTTCGTCGTCAAAAGCTTTGTCGAAGCGGCAAAAAAGCTCGACACAAACGGCTACGAGTTCGCGATACGCGAAACCAAAACGCGCGAGGTCATTGAAGACGTCAACCTGATGCGCAGTGAGATTGGCGTGATCTACCTGTGCGATTTCAACCGCAAGGTCTTATTGAAGCTCTTAAAATCGAACGACCTCGTTTTTCACAAGCTGATCGAATGTTCCGCCTACGTTTACCTCTGGAAAGGGCACCCGCTTGCAGGTCGTAAATCTCTGACGCTCGAAGAGCTCACCAATTATCCCGCGCTGGCGTTTGAGCAGGGCAGCGGCAGCTCCTTTTACTTTGCGGAGGAGCTTCTCAGCACAAACGAATACCCGCGGACGATCAAGGCGACCGATCGCGCCACGATGCTGAACCTGATGGTCGGGCTGAACGGCTACACGCTCTGCTCCGGCATCATCTGTGAAGAGCTGAACGGCAGCGACTACAAGGCGGTCCCGCTCGACCTCGGCGGACAAAACGCCGAAAATCGCATGGAGATCGGATACCTCACAAAGAAAAACATCGTCCCCGGCGAAATGACCGAGCGGCTTATTGAGGAGATGAAGCGCTACCTTTCCCCGCTCGCACAGGCTGACTGAGGGAGAGATACACCGCGCCAACGCAAACAAGTAGCTATATAAAAAGGGCGGCCCCGCCGCCCTTTCAGGGAACCCATGCAACTGGGTTCCCTACATTTTGAATGTCCCCCGGACATTCAAAACTACCTTCCTAGTTTTGAGTTAGGCAAAAAGATTTCGCCATTTGCGAATGGCGACCAAAGGTTTCACCTTTGGAATCCACGACCTTTTTGAAAAAAGGTCGATCAAAAACTTTTGGCCGCGCTTACAGCAAGCTTGAGCGAAACTTTTAACCGCGCTCGCCGCAGCCCATCATTTCGCCCAACAAACGCCCCTTATTTTTATCCTCTTTGCCGATTGATTTTCTCCCCCGTTTTCCCTATACTCAAGGTGAAAAAATATCGCCCCGAACAGGAGGTCATATCATGAAAAAACGCTCGCTTTCGCACTTTGTGTACTATGCCGCAAACCGCGCAGTCCCCGTTTTTCTGCTGCTCCTGCTTTTGCTTGGGCTTTCGGCCTGCGCCAGCACCGTGTGCCGCACCTCCAACGATTACACCTCGTGGTTCGGCGACTCAAAAGACAAGGTTTTCGCGGCGCTTGATGAGGAAAAGCTCACCTACACCGAAGACGACCTCTACGCGAACGCCTACGTTTTAGACCAGACCGAAACGCTCGAAAATCACGAGTTTTCGGTCTACCTGCTTTTCGATTTCGACACCGATACGCTCTACGGCTGCCGCAAGCTTCTTTTTGTCGAAAACCCGACCGATGAGGACTGCAAGCTGCCCGAAAAGCTGCTCAACACCCTCACCGCGCAGTATGGCGAGCCGACCACCTATCCCGGCCTTGAAAACCGCCTCTCCACGCACCTCGACCGTCTGAGCGCCGACGCCATCGGCTCCGGCGAGGTCTACAACGAATACTGGTCGATCTCCGAAAACTACGACGCGTCGGTCGGCGTCAGCTTCCTCCCGGACGGCCGCCTTTTTGTGGATGTCGTCTGGCAGGTTCCGCGGCAGGCCCCGCAAACATAATTTCATATCGAAAACGCATGGGACGGCTTCCCCCGAAGCCGTCCCATTTTTGCTCTGATTTTAAATTTCGATCCGCCGCGTCACGCTGCACGTGTACGGTGTGAAAAGCTTCTGCCAAAAGCGGTTCGCCGCCGGGTTCAAAGACTCGCAGTCCACGCCCAAAAGCGAAATATTTTCCGCTTTTAACGTCGCTTTCACATGCTCTAAAAGCCCGCGCATCGCACCCGTTCCGCGGTGCTCCGGCGTGCAGTACGCGCCGCAGATATTCCACATGTTTTCAAATTCCGTTGAAAAGTTTTCGCCGTCCGCCGCCACGTCCAAAAACGCGATCACCTTCCCGTCTTTTTCCGCCGTAAACGTCCGCCTGCCGTCCGTTTCCGCGCGGTTCAGGTACGCTTCCACATCTGCTGCGGGCAGCGCCATAAAGCACGGGCTCTGCGCCATGTGGCGTTTCAGCGCGCGCCGCAAATCGCGCACATCTGCGCGCTGCTCACCCGTCCGCTCGGCAAAACGCAGCCCCGTTTCGGGCACCCTCTCTCCGCCCTCGGTCGTGCAGATCAAGTCCATGCACCGCTTGCCGAAGCCGTACTCGAAAAACGCCCGCACCGCGTCTTCGTCGTGCGCATAAAGCGCCAAGCCGTGCATCAAAATGCCGTTTTGCACCCATGTTTTCGCCGCCATGGCGTACAGATTCTGGTAAATTCTTGTGCGGTTCTCTTTCACCGCGCCGTGCGCGTGCACGGGCGAAAACGTACACAGCACGTCTTTTCCCGCGCCCATGCCGCCTTTCCACGGTTCGCAGCCGCACAGAAAACCGACGAGCTTCCCGTCTTCCACCGCTGCCGCACCGAGGCCGTTTCCGGCAAATTCATCGAGCGCCGGTGTCGCTTCAAACGCGGGCAAAATCAGCACGCTTTCGCGCTCTTCGTTATAGTTTTGCAGCGCGAGCGCCTGCGCCGCGTTTACGTGCTCCTTTAAAAAAGGTACAATTTTCATCAAGTTCCTCCGTTCGTGTTCGTCTTCTCTCATTCGGCCTAAAAATTACAGTTTTCATCGCAATTCCCCCTTAAAAACGAACCCGCGAACGGCGTTCAAAGTACCTAAATCATACAATATCGATCTCGGTCTGTCAAACCTTATCGCGCATTTCCGTCATGTCCTTCCAATAGCGCTTTGGCATGTGGGTGCGGCGGCACAGGTCGTTGCGCCGGCCCTCAATGCCCACGGTGTCGTAAAACGTGCGCCACATGGCGCGGAATTTCTCCTCCTCCGGCGATTCCGGCGGCAGCTCAATATGCTCCGCCTGCAAAAATTCCGGCGCGCCGTCTTTATATAACAAAGCAAGCTTGTGCGTGCGGTCGAAGATCATAAAATCCTCGCCGGAAAAGCGATTGATAAAATGCGGCGCGATGACGGGCAAAACGCTGTTTTTCGGCTCGATCTGCGCAATTAAAACGTCGCCGTACTCCGCAAAGCGCAGAAAACCGAGGTACAAGTGCGCCTCCCGCTCCAAAAACTGCACCGCTTTCGTGATCTTATCGACGGCGGGTTCGGTCAGCCGCCCGCACACACCGCGCCCGACTTTGTACCCAAGCCGCATAAATTCCAGCATGCGCAGCTCTTTTTCCGGCATGCAAGTGAAAAACGCACGCTCCAGTAAATCCTGCGCCTCCATGCCCATTTTCTTCGGGACGGACACGCGCACGCGCTCGGCGCGGGCGAGATCAGTCTCAATATACTTCGCGCCGAACAAACACGTCTGGTCGGCTTCGTCGACGGGCAAGATCGCGGCGGGCGTTTCTTTCTCCGCAAAGCTCTCGAACACGCAGGAGAGAAAGCCGTTATACGTGCCGTCGTAGTAATACATTACAGTTGTCCGGTCAGACATTTCACCGCGTCCTCCTTTGTGGGTTTGAACAGCGAGAGCTGCTCCGGTATTTCGGGCTGTATGCCGCCCTGCGGCAGCCCGCGGTCGCGCAGAATCCCCGCCAAAACCGCAGGTTCATCTGTGCGCAGACGGCACTGCATTTTGCCGTTACATGTGATAAAATACGAAGCGCGCTTTAAGACGACGCCGAGCTTTTTCAGCCCCTCATGGTCGAGCTTTGCCTGCCGCCTTGCGCGGATGATGCGCTTTGCGCTCACCACGCCGATGCCCGGCACGCGCAATAATTTTTCATACGGCGCGCGGTTCACTTCCACGGGGAATTCCTCCGGGTGGCGCACCGCCCAGCTGCACTTTGGGTCCAGCATAGGGTCGAGGTCGGGCGTTTTTTCGCTCAACAATTCGTCCGCCGTAAAGCCGTAAAAGCGCAAAAGCCAGTCCGCTTGGTAGAGCCTGTGCTCGCGCAGAAGCGGCGGCGCGGTGTCGAGCGCGGGCAGGTTTCGGTCCTGCACGACCGGTATATACGCAGAGTAAAACACGCGTTTTAAAGAATACATGTGGTAAAGTCCCTCGCTCAGCTGTAAAATACGCCGGTCGTTTTCCGGCGTTGCGCCGATGATCATCTGGGTCGACTGCCCGCCCGGCACAAAGCGCGGCGCGCTTTTGTACCGTACCAGATCGTGCGTGTTTTCCTTGATGCCGTCGCGGATGCGCGACATGGGCAGCAGGATGTTTTCCTTCGATTTCTGCGGCGCCAACCGCTTCAGGCTGTCGTTTGACGGCAGCTCGATGTTGACGCTCATGCGGTCGGCGAGCAGGCCGAGCTTCTGCAAAAGCGTCTCATCCGCACCGGGAATGGCCTTGACGTGGATGTAGCCGTTAAAGTGGTACTCGTTCCGCAGAATGTGCAGTGTTTCTAACATTCTTTCGCACGTGATGTCCGGCGAGCCGAACACGGCGGAGCTCAAAAACAGCCCCTCAATGTAATTGCGGCGGTAAAAACTGATCGTTAAATCCGCCAGCTCCCGCGGGCGAAACGTCGCGCGCGGCGTGTCATTTGAGCGTCGGTTGAGGCAATACGTGCAGTCGTAGGCACATACGTTCGTCATTAAAACCTTTAAAAGGGAGATACACCGGCCGTCGCTTGCAAAGCTGTGGCAGATGCCGCACGCGGCGGCAGAGCCGAGCTGCCCCTTTACGCCCGCGCGGTCCACGCCGCTTGAGGTGCACGCCGCGTCGTATTTTGCGGCGTCCGTTAAAATGCGCAGCTTTTCCATGGTGTCCATTTGCGTGTTCATGCTTCACTCCTATATCTTAAACCGTAACGCCCTTAAACGGGTTTTCAACGTGTGTGCGGCGGTTTTCCGCGGCGGACTGGAAGAGGTCCTTGTGCATCACCTTAATGCCGCGGTCGATGATGTCGCCGCCGTATTTGCAGCGCAGGAAATCGACCGCCGTTTCGAGCTTTTGGGCCTTCTGCCCGCGCGCATCATCTTCAAACAGCGAGCACTGCGACATGCCGAGCGGCACAAGCGACGACACGCGCACGCCGATGCTGCGGATGGATTCGCCCGTGTGGTGGGCGCGGAAAAGGCCATAGGCGGCGTCGAAAATGCTTTTGGAATCCGCCACGGCGGTCTCCAGCATCTTCTGGCGCTGGTAGGTCTCGAGGTTATATTTGCGCACGGAAAGCTGTACGTTGTAGCCGCAAAAGCCCTTTTCGCGCAATCTTTGTGCGACGCTTTCGGAGAGCATGTAGAGCTCCGCGCGAATTTCGCCGTCGTCCTTTAAATCGTGCACGGCGGTGGTGCTGTTGCCGATGCTTTTGACCTCCTCGTGCTCGTTCACGCGGCGCACGGGCGACCTGTCTTCGCCGTTTGCATACATACTTAATTGCTCGCCCGCCTTGCCGAACAGCCTTTTCAAAAGCTTGCGGTCGGCATTTGCGGCGTCGCCGATGGTGTAGATGCCGTATTTGCGCAGTGCCTCCTGCGTCGATTTGCCGACGAACAGCAGGTCTGCGGCCGGCAGCGGCCACACGAGCGCTTTAAAATTCTCACGCGTGAACTCCGTTACGGCATCCGGCTTTTTATAGTCGCTGCCGAGCTTTGCGAAAATTTTGTTGAACGACACGCCGATTGACACCGTGAGCCCGAGCTCATCTTTGACGCGTGCGCGAATTTCCTCCGCGATCTCGCGGCCGCTGCCGAACAAGCGGCGGCTGCCGGTCACGTCGAGCCAGCACTCGTCTAAGCCGAAGCTTTCCACCATGTCGGTGTACTGCATGTAGATCTCCTTTGCAAGGCGCGAATACTTTGCGTAGCGCTCAAAATGCGGCGGGACGAACTTGATGCCGGGGCATTTGCGCTCCGCTTCCCACAGGGCTTCCGCCGTTTTGACGCCTTTGGCCTTCGCGAGCATATTTTTCGCGAGGACGATGCCGTGGCGACGTTCTTTATCGCCGCCGACCGCCATGGGAATATCTTTCAGCGACGGGTCATAAAGCGTCTCCACAGAGGCATAAAAGTTATTCATATCGATGTGCAGAATGACCCGATCCACGGCTTTTGCCTCCTTTCGACGCGTTGCGAACATGCGTTCTCTATGCTCTTATTATAGAACATGCGTTCTGATTTGTCAAGCGGTAAATACCGGAAAAAAAGCGTTTTAAAAAAGATGTCCGCTTGTGTCCTGTGATGTTCTGCTTCTGAAACCGCAGAGATTTATGCACAATTTGTTACCTTAGTGTTACCCTAAGAACAAAGTGTAAACTTAGTGTGAAAGAAGTCTCGGTTTTCTTGAAAAAAAGTTTTCCGCGCATTATACTTTTAACTGTGAAATCTTATTTTTAACCTTATCTCTATACCCTCATTTCTAAGGAAGTGTTTTTATTTGTTTCTTGAAAAATTGAGAAGATTTATGTACGGCCGGTACGGCACGGACGAACTGAACCTTGTTTTGATGATCCTCGGTATCATCGTGATGTTCCTTTCGCGCATTTTCTGGTTCTGGCCGCTCGCAATTATTTCTTACGCGCTTTATATCTATGCGCTGTTCCGTATGTTCTCGCGCAACATCCCCGCGCGGCAAAAAGAATACTATTCTTTCTTAAAGGTATGGACACCGGTGCAAAAATGGTTTAGAATTAAGAAAACGGCTTTTCGCGAGCGCAAGCAGTACAAATACTTCCGCTGTCCGGGCTGTCGCCAGCAGCTGCGCGCACCGCGCGGACGCGGTAAAATTCTTGTCACCTGCCAGCGCTGCCACAAGCAGTTTAAACAAAAGACCTGATTAGGGCAAGGAGTTTGAAAACCATGAAAGTTGCAATTTTAGGCACCTGGCACGTCCACACCAAAGAGTACACCACGGGTGTACTGAACAACCCGAATGCGGAAGTCGCCGTCGTTTGGGACAACGACGCAGAGCGCGGCAAGAAGTTCGCCGATGAAATGAACCTGCCGTTCAACGCAGACCTCGACGCTGTACTTGGCGACGAGAGCATTGACAGCGTGGTCATCTGCACTGCAACCTGCGACCACCCGGAGATCATGATGAAGGTGACGGCGGCGAAAAAGAACATCTTCACCGAGAAGGTGCTCACCATCGACCCCAAGGACGCAGAGAAGGTCGCCGCGGCCGTGAAGGCTTCCGGCAAGGTATTTACGATCTCTTACCCGCACCGCACGTTCCCGACGCTGCGCGCGGTAAAGGCTTTGATGGACAGCGGCAAGCTGGGCCGTGTGACCTACGCACGCGTGCGCAACGTACACAACGGCAGCTCCGCAAACTGGCTTCCCCCGCACTTCTACGATAAGGCACAGTGCGGCGGCGGCGCGATGATGGACCTTGGCGCACACCCGATGTACACGCTGTACTGGCTGCTGGGCGAGCCGAAATCCATCACCTCTACGTTCACGCAGGTGACGAACCGCGGCGTTGAGGACAATGCGGTCTCCGTTATTGAGTTTGCAGACGGCAAGATCGGCGTTTCCGAGACCGGCTTTGTCTCCGAGTGTAACCCGTACACGCTGGAAGTGAGCGGCACGGACGGCGCTGTGATGGTACACGGCGACAGTGTACAGTGGGGCGGCAAGGCGACCGAAGGCAAGTGGGTAGACCTTGAGCTGCCGGAAAAGGAGCCGCTGCCGATCGACCAGTGGATCGATGCTGTTGTAAACGGCAAGCCGTCTCCGTTCACGATCGACGAGGCTGTGATGCTGACCCGTTTGATGAACGGTGCTTACAAGGCATTTGAGACCGGCGCAAAGGCAACGTTCTGATTTTAATTCTTAAATAAAAAACTCTGAGCACCCGCCGCGCGCATTTCCGTGTGCGGCGGGTCATTTTTAGGGCGAAGCCTGCGGTATCGCCTTAACGTGTATTGGAAACCGGAGGGTCATTGTGGAAAAAGAAAACCATTCTGCAGAAAAGAAACCGATGCGGGAATACACCCCGTGGGACTATGTAAAGCCCGGCATTGCCATTGCCGCCTTTGCGGTGGGGCTGATTTTCGTACTGTTCAGGTTCGATGCGGTCTCGAAGGTGGGCGGCGTGCTCTTTAACGCGGTGAGCTCGTTTATTCTGGGCCTTTTTATCGCGTACATTTTAAATGTGTTTTTGAATCTGTTTGAGAACACGGTGTTCGGAAGACTCACACGCAGTGACAACAAGGTGTGGAAAAAGCTGAAGCGCCCGGTATGCGTGGCGCTTTCCTATGCGGTGATCGTGCTCATCCTCCTCGCCATCACGCTGTATGTCGTGCCGGAGATTTTCAAGTCTTTAGAACTCATCGGCGAGACGGCACGCGTGAATATTCCGGTGTATGTAGACCAGATTGCCAAATGGGCTGACGAGCTTTCCAAGCAGTTTGACCTCGATTTTTCCACGATGGTGGATTCGTTGAAGAACTTCAACTGGTCTTCGATTTTATCGGGCGCAACGGAGTTTACGACGAACTTTTTCAGCTCGCTTGTGAACGTGACCGTGAATGTGGCGAGCGGCATTTTCACGTTTGTGCTCTCCGTTATCTTCTCCGCGTACTTCCTGACGAGCAAGGAGAGCCTGCTGCTTTCCTTAAAGCGTGTCTCCTATTCCCTGCTGCCGAAAAAGGTGGTGGCAACGCTGGCAGATATTGCGGTAACCTCGAACAATGTGTTTTCTTCCTTTGTGCGCGGCCAGCTGACGGAGTGTGTCATTTTAGGCTGCCTGTGCTTCATCTGCATGTCTCTTATCGGGTTTGACTATGCGCTGCTCATCTCGTGCATTGTGACGATCACTGCGTTGATACCGATTCTCGGCGCGTACATCGGCTGCGGCATCGGCGCGTTTTTGCTGCTGATCGTAAACCCCATGGATGCTGTATGGTTCGTCATCTTCTTCATCTGCCTTCAGCAGTTTGAGGGCAACCTCATTTACCCGAAGGTCGTGGGCTCGACCATTGGTCTGCCGGGCGTGTGGGTGATGACCGCCGTGACGATCTTCAGCAATTTGTTCGGCATTTTGGGCATTATTCTCGGCACACCGATTGCAGCGGTTCTATACACGGTGATGCGCCGCGTGACAACGAACCGCCTTGCGGCGCGCGGGCTTTCAAACGCTGATTTAGAACCGGGCAAATACCCATATCTGGAAAACTCTCACTACGCGTCGGGGTATTCTAAGGGCCGCCCGCTGTGCGCCCCCGTTTTGGAACGCGCGGCAAAGAAAAAGGAACAAGGTAAAAAGCCGCTGTTCCCGAAGTTTAAAACGAGCAAGAAAAAGTGATTTTTCGGCGCTGTACGGGAACCCGTACGGCGCTTTTTATATGCAAAAAGGCATACGGCAAAGCGTTTTTCTCTTACCGTATGCCTTTTGTTTTGCGGAAATTAAAGCGCTGCGATGACTTCCACTTCGACGAGGACGTTCTTCGGCAGGGTCTTGACGGCAACGCAGGAGCGTGCCGGCTTTTCGGTGAAATACTTGCCGTAGACGGCGTTGAACGCGGCGAAATCGCCCATATCGGCGAGGAAGCAGGTGGTCTTCACGGCGTTTTCAAACGTGGTACCGGCTTCTTCGAGGACGGCGGCGAGGTTCTTCATGACCTGCTCTGCCTGCTCGGTGATGTCTGCACCGTGGATGTCGCCCGTTGCGGGGTCGATCGGAATCTGACCGGAGGTGAAGAGCATATTGCCGCAAACGATGGCCTGCGAATACGGGCCGATGGCTGCGGGGGCTTTCTTTGTATCGATTTTCTTCAGCATGATAAAACTTCCTTTCTGAACGTCAAGCGGCGTTGTACCGCATTTATATTCATCATAGCGATTTTTGGCGCTTTCGTCAAGAGTGAATGGGACAAAATAAACAAAAAGCCCCGGAGAAGACCGGGGCGGCTCCGGCAAATGCCGGAAGCTTTTGCTTTTATTCGGCGAGGGCGTAGAACGCTTCGCTGTATTTTTCGGAATCATCTGCCATGATGAGCAGGACGAGGTCACCGACGCTTTCCACGCGCACGTCATTCGGGTTGACATCCACGCAGATCCACTTGGCGGGGTTCGCGCTGCGGCGGATTTCCGCTTTCAGTTCGTCGATGTCGGTGCCGTCCTTGACACGCATGAGGCAAACGGAAAACGCGATGGCGTTGATGAACGGCTCGCTCGCGACGGCTTCTTCAAAATCGAGATTTTCGACGCCGAAGTAGTACGCAGACTGGTCTTTCGGAATCTCGACCGTGCCGACGCTGTTTTTGAGAAAATCGCGCTGCTCGTCATCGACATCTACGGTGTCATACAGGCGGTCTATAATCTCCGGCAGCGTGCCCGAGATGGTTTTGCCGCTGTCTGTTGTGCCGTTTCCGCTGCCGCAGGCGGCGCAGGCGAAAAGCAGTGTGAGCGCGAGCAGGAGCGCCGTAAGCTTTTTAGGTTTTCTCATGGTAAATTTCCTTTCCGGTTTTAAAATCGAAGGGGAAGTTTAGTATTTTGTGGCGTAGTAGTCGATGGCTTCATCGATGGTGCCGTCAAACACGATCTTTCCGTTTTTCATCACGACACCGCGGGTGCAGAACGCTTTGGCAATCTCCGGCGAATGGGTGACGAACAGAAGCGTGATGTCGCCCTGCATGATCTCCTTCACCTTTTTGGTGCACTTATCGCGGAACGCGCGGTCGCCGACGGACAGCGCCTCATCGACGATGAGGATTTCCGGGTTGATGTTGACGCAGATGGAAAAGCCGAGGCGCGCTTTCATACCGCTGGAGTACGTGCGCACAGGCTGGTCGATGTATTCTTCGAGCTCCGCAAAATCAATGATGGCAGGCTCGAGCTTTGCGATGTCTTCATCGTTAAGGCCCAAAATGCGGCCCTTGAGGTAAATGTTTTCGCGGCCGGTAAATTCCTGGTCAAAGCCGCTTGTGAGCTCCAGAAGCGCGCTGACGACGCCGTTGACGTAAATTTCGCCGCTTGTGGGGAACGTGACGCCGGTGATCATTTTAAGCATGGTGGATTTGCCCGCGCCGTTGCGTCCTAAAATGGCGACGGCTTCGCCGCGCTCGACGGTGAGGTTCATATCGACGACGGCGTGCTTTGTTTTGTGCGGCACGCTTTTGAAAAACAGCCCCAAAAGGCGACGGCGGCTGCTTGTATACAGTCTGTACGTTTTGCAGACATTTTTAAAACGGATGGCAATGTTGTTTTGTTCGCTCATGCTTTTGCCCTCCTTACAGTACGTCCGCCATTTCGCTGCGGGTGCGGCGGTAGCTCCAGATGCCGAGTGCGTAAATGACGACGAGCCAGACGGCGAAATACAAAAGGCGCTTCGGCTGGTCAAAGAACCACGTGTGGTAAATGAAGCAGTTGCGGTAGCCGTTACACAGGAACGTGACGGGATTCAGCATCAAAAGCTTATGTGCGAGGCCCTTGTGCATGGTATCGACCTGGAAAAGTACGCCGGAAAGCCAGAACACCGCCGTGACGAACGATTTGACGAGGTTTGAGAAATCGGTGCTGATGGCGGCGATAGGCGCGGCAAACATAGCCCAGCCGGTGAAGAACAGGAAATTGCACAGCATGTAAAACGGCAGCTGCACAAGGTAGATGGTCAATTCGTTGCCGGTGATAACGAAGATGAGGATGGTGATCATCATCAAGATGAGGTGCACAGAGAATTTGGAGATGCTGGTAAACGTCGGAATGGTGGAGACCGGGTATTTCATCTTGGTGACGAGATAGCGGTTTCGCAAAATACACTCGGTGCCAAGCGTGAGCATTTCGCTCATATAAAACCACGGCACGATGCCGCTGATGAGCCACAGCACGAACGGATAGCCCTCGATATCGCCGCCGCGGCGCAGGCCGATGGCAAATGCGAACCAGTAAACGAAAATCGTGACAAGCGGCTTGATGATGGCCCAAGACCAACCGAGTGCGGATGCACGGTATGTGCGGCGCAGGTCGGAGCCCGCAAGCTTAAAGATCTGTTTTCGGTAATCGATGTGATCCCGAACGATGGTGACGATGGTTTCACCCACCGAAGGTCTGGTGGATTTGATTTCAAAAGATGAGGCCATACAGGCCGCACCTCCTTTCCCGCGCAGCGCGCGTACCTAAAAAGGCATTCCGGAAATATGGTGAATAGGATAGGCTTACTGCCCGGCCTTCTTCCAGTCCGCAGGCAGTATCGCTTTTGCTATTATACACGTTTTGCGGGAAAAATCAACCGTTTTCGACACGCGGCGCGGCGATGCACACGGCATCCTTGACACAGCGGATGACGGTATCGATGCCGCCTGCGGCGTATTCGCCGTCGATTGACCAATCAAAGCCCGCTGCGGCATGCAGGCGGAACGTACTCGCGGAAGCGAAATCGATGTGCTTGTCCGAAAAATCGTTGTTTTTGAGCGCCAGAATGAGGCGGTGCAGGTCAGGGAGCGTTTCCGGCTTGCGAATGAGAAGCATCTCGAGCTTGCCGTCGTTCATATCGACGCTGTTTTCATCGTATTTCAGCATGCCGCCGATGGAAAGCGAGTTGCTGAACGCGCCGAAAATGTACGCGCCCTCGAAAAATTTGCCGTCTGCCGTGACGGTGAGGGGCGTGGCGTCGAGCGCGTGGAGGTCCTTCATGCCCTCTAAGACATACGCGAAGTGACCCAAAAGGCGCTTCATGGTGCGCGGCGTGGCGTAGGAGCACTTTGTAAATAAGCCGAACGACGCGACATAGGAAAAATAGCCGTCGCCGAATTTGCCGGCATCAATGAGGCGGTCTTCCGTTTCCGTAAAGCTCTTATAGGGGTCTAACACATGCTTTTGAATGCCGAGCGTCTGGGCGAAATCGTTCGTGGTGCCGGCGGGCAGATATGTGATGGGCGTGCGCAGCGCGCGGTGCAGCATGCCGTTTAAGACGGCGTTTAACGTGCCGTCGCCGCCGAGCACAACGACGCGGGTGTACTCGTTTTCCGTAAGCTTTGCGGTGTAGCCGCTTCCGTTTTCCGTTTCGGTCGTTTCAAAGCGGTCGACCGCGGCGCCGTTTTCCTTCAGCCATGCTTCAAGCTTATCGGCGGTATGCTCGCCGCCGATGCGGCCGGAAACGGGATTGACGATCATTAAAATGTGCGCGCCGCGTACCGGCTCGTATTCCAAATTTTTATCCATTTCTCTCACCCTTTACGCACAAATTTATTCATAAACATTATACGCAAATACGGGGGAAAAACGGTGAACAAAATTTGAATTTAGAACACACAAACATAGAAAAAACGCCGCCATACGGGGAAAAACCGTACAGCGGCGCTTTTGTGTCTATTCGTTTTAAAATCAGCCCTTGAGCTCTACGCGGCGGATTTTGCCGCTGATGGTCTTCGGCAGCTCATCGCGGAACTCGACGATGCGCGGGTATTTGTACGGCGCGGTGTTCGTCTTCACGTAGGTCTGAATTTCTTTTTTCAGCGCTTCTGTGCCCTGCGTGCCCTTTGTGAGCACGATGGACGCCTTGACGACCTGGCCGCGGATGGGGTCCGGGGCGCTGGTGACGGCGCACTCCAGCACATACGGCAGCTCCATGATGACGGATTCGATCTCGAACGGCCCGATGCGGTAGCCGGAAGACTTGATGACATCGTCCGTTCTGCCGACGTAGAAGAAGTAGCCGTCTTCGTCGCGCCATGCGGTGTCGCCGGTGTGATACACGCCGTCGCTCCATGCTTCGCGGGTCTTCTCTTCATCGCGGTAATAGCCCATGAAGAGGCCGCAGGGCGTGTGTTTATCGGTGCGGATGACGATCTCGCCCGTTTCGCCGACCGGCGCGGGCGTGCCGTCCGGCAGGATGAGGTCGACATCGTAAAGCGGGCTCGGGATGCCCATGGAGCCGCTTTTCGGCACGGAGCCAACCGGGTTATAGATGGAAAGCGTGGTCTCCGTCTGGCCGAAGCCCTCGTAGATGGAAAGGCCGGTGGCGCGCTTCCACTGCTCGTAGACCTCGGGGTTTAAGGCTTCGCCCGCCGTGGTGCTGTACTCGATGGAAGAAAGATCGTATTTTGAGAGGTCTTCCTTGATGAAGAAGCGGTACATGGTGGGCGGCGCGCAGAACGTGGTGATGTTGTACTGCTTGAACATGGGCAGGATGTCGTGCGCGTCGAACTTATCGAAATCGTAGGTGAAAATGGGCGCTTCGCACATCCACTGGCCGTAGAGCTTACCCCACAGCGCCTTGCCCCAGCCGGTATCGGAGATCGTGAAGTGCAGACCCTCCGGGTTAACGTTGTGCCAGTATTTGGCGGTGATGTAGTGGCCGAGCGCGTATTTGTAGTTGTGCTCCGCGATCTTCGGGTAGCCCGTGGTGCCGGAGGTGAAGAACATGAGCATGGGGTCGCTGCCGCAGGCGGTGTCCGCGGTGCGCTCGAACACGTCGCTCTGCTTTTCGACCTCGGCGTCGAAATCGAGCCAGCCCTCGCGTGCGCCGTTTGCCATCATCAAAAATTCGACGGTGTCGCAGTTTTTGGCGGCGCGCAGGGCTTCATCGGCAACCTGACCGTCCGGTGTGCAGACGAGCGCGCGCACGCCTGCGGCCTTGAAGCGGTAATCGAGGTCGTGCTCCATAAGGAGATTCGTTGCCGGGATGACGACGGCACCGAGCTTATGCAGCGCCAAAATGGCGAACCAGAACTGGTAGTGACGCTTTAAGATGAGCATGACTCTATCGCCGCGCTTGATGCCGAGGGACTTAAAGTAATTTGCCGTTTTATTTGACATGCGCTTCATATCGCTGAACGTGAAGCGCTTTTCTTCATGGTGCTTGGAGACCCAGAGCATCGCGAGCTTATCCGGCTCTTTTTCGGCCATTTTATCGACGATGTCGAACGCGAAGTTGAATTTTTCCTCGTTCATGAAATCGATGGATTTTAAAATGCCGTTTTCGTCGAGCTCAGTGTGCACGAACGGGCTTGCGACCGTTTCGCGGTCGGCGCGGTCCTGCTTTGCCTTGATGAGTGCCTCGAACGTATCTTTTTCGGGCTTGGCGTTTTTCTGCGGGCGCATGACGACGGCGTAGAAGGTACATTCCTCG
Organism: uncultured Eubacteriales bacterium; assembly: GCA_934643185.1. GTDB lineage: Bacteria > Bacillota > Clostridia > Oscillospirales > Acutalibacteraceae > Hominenteromicrobium. The sequence continues at coordinate 704 of CAKUBN010000017.1, read as the reverse complement.
CCGCCGACGGCGATCATGCCGTGGGGCGTGCCGCTGTTGTAGTAAATGGAATCACCCTCGCCGAGCTCTTCGATGTGCGAGCCGATCTGCACGCGCATTTTACCCTTGATGACGATGTCCATTTCCTGCCCCTGATGGGTGGAAAGCTTGATGGCGACCTTCTGCTCTGCCTCGTTATACGGCATGGTGACAAAGAACGGCTCTGCCGTTTTGCCCTTGAAGAGCGGCGCAAGATTTAAATACTTAAAGCCCTGACGGCGCGTGATGGGCAGACCCTCGCCGCGGCGGGAGACAGTATATGTGGAAAGACGCGGGCTTGTGCCCTTGATGAGATCGGTGGGGTCGATGCCGAAGCGCTCTGCGCATTTAAAAATAAACGTGAAGCTGAAATCACACTCGCCGGTCTCGAAGCTGCGGTATTCCTCCAGCGTCACACCGGTGCGCTGCGCCATTTCTTCTTCGGAAAGGCCGATGATCTCGCGCATGGTGCGAATGCGCTCCGCCACCTCTGCGAGCTGTGCTTTCAGGTCTGCTTTTTCCGTTACGGGATTTTGTGCTTCGTTTGCCAATTCCTTCATTCCTTTCGTTTTGGTATGGGTATATCGATAGTTTTGGAGTTTTTCGTATAATCAAAACCACTAGTAAACTAGTGGTTTGCTCAGACCCTAGAAGGGTCAGTACTTGCTGACCCCTCGAAGGGGTAC
>CAKUBN010000016.1 GCA_934643185.1 uncultured Eubacteriales bacterium | reverse complement strand
GACGTAATCAGTCCCAAAACGACTTTTTTGCCCGGTGTGACAAAGCGCAGCGGCTCAAAACCGCCGGAACGCGCGTCATCGAACTCCAGATAATAGGCATCGACATTTTCATGCGCAAACAGGCGCTCTGCGACCGGCTCATAGCCGCCCCGGCTGGCCCAGGAAGAATTGTAGTTGCCGCGGCAAATGTGGGTTGCAACGGTGAGATCATCCGGTTTGCCCTCAAGCGCGAGGTTGTTGACCTTCAAAAGCTGATCCATGATGTCGCCCATCTTTTCCGGCTCCACGCCGAACACAAACGGCGCGGCGGGGTCTACGCAAACGCCCCAAGAGCAGTCATCAAGCTGCAGGTTGCGGCAGCCTGCGTCGTAGAGCTGCTTGATGAACGCCCGATAGATCTTTGCAACGTCCTCGAGCAGTTCTTCGCGGTTCGGGTAGATTTTATTCGTCGTCTCCGCGTTCATCGGGAAGATCATCTGCTCGTAGAACTGTGCCGGAGACGGAATGGTCTGCTTTGCGACGGTGTTTTCGTCCTCAAGTGCCTGCACAAACCGGAAGTGCTCCACAAAAGGGTGCGTACCCGTCAGCTTTAATTTGCCCGTAAGGTACGTGTCATCGACGACCGCAAGGACATCGTGGAACGGGATGCCGCCCTTGGGCGCAGAGTGGCCGACGCCCTCAAAACCCCACATAAAGTCGAGATACCATGTCTTACGGCGGAATTCGCCGTCGGTGAGCAGCTTATAACCCGCCGCCTTCTGTTTTGCGACAAGGTCGCGAATGGCGGTGTCTTCGGCTTCCTTCAGTGCTTCGTAAGTGGTTTTACCGGCTTCATAATCGGCGCGAATCTTCTTCAAATCATTCGGGCGCAGAAAGCTGCCGACATAATCGTAACGATACGGAAGTTTGATATTTTTCATGTTAATCACCTGCTGTTTGAGTTTGTGCTTACAGTATACAGGCAAATTTTCGCCTTGTAAAATACAAGAAAAAAGCGGTTTGCCATAGGTTTTTGCTATGGCAAACCGCTTTCGGTTTGCATTATTGCATTGTGAACTTCTTTAAAGCGTCGATATAATATTGCGCAAACAAGCTCGGCTCCACGTTTTCGCGCGTGAGATAGCCGATTTCCATGTAATCGTCGAGATTGAGCGGCACGGCGACGATATTTTTGCCGTTTAGACTCTCGTTGATGACGCCGCTGCAAATGGTGTAGCCGTTCAGCCCGATGAGCAGATTGAACAGCGTTGCGCGGTCACAGACGTGGATGTCTTTGGCGCACTCAAGCGTGCTCTGAATTTCCTCGGAAAAATAAAACGCATTGTGGTCGCCCTGCTCATAGGAAAGGCGCGGGTAGGGCGCTAAGTCCTCCAGTGTGATGCTTTTTCGCTTTGCAAGGGGATTTTCTGCACCCAAAAACACGTGCGGCCCCGCTTTGAACAGCGGGTGAAATCCCAGCCCGTGCGCCTTAATCGTCTTTTTTAAGACCGTCTCGTTGAACGGGTTTAAATACAAAACGCCGACTTCGCTTTTTAATAGCGCCACGTCCTCGATGATCTCATACGTCTGCGTTTCGCGCAGGTGAAAATCGTACGTTTCGCCGCCGTGCTCCTTTAAAAGCGCCACGAAGGCCTCTACTGCAAACGAATAGTGCTGCGTGGAAACGCAAAAACGTCTGCGCACGGGCGCGCCGCCGAAATACCGCTCACGCATAAGGTCTAATTGGCTGTTCACCTGCCGCGCGTAGCCGAGAAATTCCTCGCCCTCCGGCGTTAAGGTCACGCCCTTGTTCGTGCGGCGGAAAAGCGTGACCTGCAATTCGTTTTCGAGCTCCTTAATCGACGCGGTGAGGCTGGGCTGCGCGATGAAAAGCCGCTTTGCCGCCGCGCTGATGGTGCCCGTTTCCGCCACGGCAAGCACATATTGAATTTGCGTAAGCGTCATGCGTTCTCCCCGCTTTCGGTTCTGTTTTCCGCTTCCAGCCGTTTTAATACGCCCAGAATGTCCTTGTAGCGCGCGATAACCTTTTGGTAGTTTTCGCGTCGGTGCGGAAAAAGGCAGTTCGTGCAGTCCTTGATGCCGTTTTCTTTGTATTGAAACGCGCCGCCGCAGTTGCGGCCCAAAGCGTAAAGCGGGCAGTAGCAGAAAAGACAATTGAAATTTTCCGGGTCCGCGCCCTTGTGGCAGGGAAAATACTCGCATTCTTTATGCGCAAAATAGCTGTAGTTTTGAGACATATTGGCTCCTTTTAAGCGTGCAGGGTACGCGTTTACATGAACGTGAAGCTCGGGTTATGGTCACGTTCATCGCCTCTTATGCTTTGTCTTCCATGGTTTTCACCATGTTTTTGATGCGCTTTGGGTCGAGACGTGGGCTGCCGTAGGGGCGCAGGGCCAAAGCCATCAGCTTCATGGGGTTATCGTCCGCCGCAATGCGGTTAGAGCCCATTTTGCCGCACACCGTGCAGCGGTGAATGACAGCCCACTCCCCGTTTTTGCGCACCCACACGCTGATGGGCTCCATGACGCCGTGGCACGCGGATGCGCGGTCGCCGGGCTCGTTATCCACATGGACGCTCGAAAGGCAGTACGGGCAATGGTTGCGGTGGTCGCTGCCTGCGCCCTCGGGCAGAATTTCGCGCCCGCAGACCTTGCACGTGAACGGGTCTAAGCACGCATGCTTTTTGTAGTAGCCTTTTTCGTATTTTCTACGCTTATTTTCACGGTTCACGGTCATATCCTCCTTTGTCGCCCGCGCCGCCCATCATGCGGGTAAGCTCCTCTATTTTTTCCAGTGGGAACGGCGGCATGGAAAGCGGCCGCCCGGCAATGGAAAGCAGCAAAACGGGGTCGTCCTCGTCCGAAACGGGCGTAGAGGCAATCTCGCCGCAAAGGCTGCACCGGCCTAAAATCTCCCAGCTGTCATCGGGCTTCACCCAAATGGAAACGGGCTGTAGCTTGCCGCCGCATTCGTAGCCCTCGCTGTCCGCTTCATGGATGGCGGTAAGGCATCGCGGGCAGTGGGCATATTCTTTTTCGGACACGTTTTCCGCCGGCTCAAAGCCACAGGCAGGGCAGTGAAAACGCTTGGGGGTATATTCCATAGGGTCGTTTCCTCCTTGTTTTTCGGGAAAATATCTATAAAAACAAGTATAATATGAATCGCCACATTCGTCAATTCCGTAAAGGGAAAAACGCCTTGCATTCCTGATAAAAAGGGACAATACCGCACATAAAACTTTCGACAGTGCCGCGGTATTGCCCTTGACAGATTGATCAAATTGGAATAGATGAGATCAGAATAGCCGCTTACGTTCCCATAGAAATTTCTGTCGGTCTCATAGTTTCTTAAAAATTGTATTGATTTTAGCAGGGTATTGCAATAATGAGATTGAGCCGTTTCTGGCGGCCTGCCACCCGGACGTGCTGTGGATCGGCCCGGCAACACCGGGTTATTTTTAACCTCTCGCACATAGGCAAAGCCTTATAAATCGTCCATGTGTTCGACCTCCTTTGCCGCGCTTTCATACAAAATACAGCACTTTACGAATTTTTAAATTTTTTTAAAAAAACACTTGCTTTTTTCGTTTCGCTGTTGTATAATAATTGAGCACTTGAGAAGTGAATATATCGCGGGGTGGAGCAGTTCGGTAGCTCGTCGGGCTCATAACCCGAAGGTCGTAGGTTCAAATCCTGCCCCCGCAACCAAAGAAACTCAGTTGTTCTTTTGAACAACTGAGTTTCTTCTTGTTTTGGGCAAGTTTGTGCCTACGACTTTCCATCTATGCGCCCGCGGCTCATAACTCGAAGGGGGCTGGTCGCCGGTGGCGACCGTCCAGCCCCGACCGAGCCGGCAGGCGAGAACGTAGGCTGTCGCACGTAAAAGAACAACCTTCGGTTGTTGTGAAATGCCTGCGGGCGTGAGGAGATTTATTTCATTTCATATTGCGGCGAAGACGCAATATACCACAATGCACAGCACACTTGTGTGCGAAGCGTTATTTCACATTTTGCGTCAGCAAAATATTTCACTAAAAAACAAACCGATGGCGACTGCCCAGCCCCGACCGAGCCGGCAGGTGAGAACGTAGGGAGATTATGGTGAAATTTGCCTTACGGCAAGTGAATTGTTCGCTCCGTGAACGTTAAAGCCCCGATTCCGCACATGAAACGGATCGGGGTTTTGTTCTGTACTTATAAATCTCTGTATTTCTTTACGCGGCGGACTTTTTTATTTTTACGGTTCATCAGGATGGCAAGGATAGCATACGCGGCAGCCAAGACCAGCAAAATGGTGGCCGTAACGATAAACCACGTGGAGGTGAGCACCTCCTGCCCCTGCTGCAAAACCTGCACGATCTCGCTGCGCTCCACGCTTTCCGCGGCGACGAGCGCAACGGTAGAAAGCTCCGCGCCGTTATAATAGAACGTGGCGGTACCGACGTAATCGCCCTTTTTGATGGGCGCTTTCACGCTTTCGGGCAGATCAAGCTTTGTGGTGATGGCGCCGCTTTCCAGACTGCTCGGCAGTGTTGCGGTGAGATTGCCCTGCGCCAGCACCTGCAGGCGGTCTTTGCCCCACGCGTATTTGAGGTTCACCTCGCCGAGAAGCTCGCCGTCCGTAACGAGCGTTTTGTTTTCGATATTCAAAAATGCCCAGCGGAACAGCGTCGCGGCATCGTACATTTCGCCGTGATAATCGATATGGTTGCCCTCGCTGTCGATATACGGGCTGCCCATGCAAACGACAAGGTAACTGTACCCGTCATACGTAGCCGTGGCGGAAATGCAGTAGCCGGATTCATTCAAGGAGCCGGTCTTTACGCCGGTGGCATAGGTGTAATACTCATCGTCATAGCTCAAAAGCATACGGTTCGTCGTGGTGACGGTGCGTTCCTCGCTTGTCATGTTCGTCGGCGGCTGCGTGTAAGACGTCTGCGAGGTGACGTCCGTAAAATACGGCATTGTCAGCGCATACTCCGTAATGGTCGCCATCTCGCGCGCGGTGGTGTAGTGGTTTTCATCATACAGGCCGTGCGGGTTCACAAAATGCGTGTTCGTGCAGCCGAGCTCCGCGGCCTTCTTGTTCATCAGCTCCACACAGCTCATTTTGCCGTCACCGTCTTCGTCATACTGCGGGTCGTCGGCCGTGATATTCAAAGAATCCACATATTTTGCAAGCGTCAGCGCGGCATCATTGCCGGAGGGCACCATCATCAGGTTCAAAAGCTCATAGATGGTAAAGCTTTCGCCCGTTTGAATTTCCGCCAAAGACGAGCCCGTGCCCTCAAGCTCCTCGGCAACGCTTTCCGGCACCGTAGTGCGCGTGTTTTGCAGGTCGCTGACCGTTTCCGCCGTGACGATATACGTCATGATCTTCGTCATGGAAGCCATGGGGCGGCGCTCGTCCGGATTATATGTATAGACAACGGTATCGGTGTCGAGGCTCACCATATAAATAGAAGCGCTGTTCGGGTCTGCGAGCTTATCGCACGGAAAGCCCATTTCGCTGCTTTTGGCCACGACCGTGTTTGTCGTTGTGTCGGTTTCCGAAGTCGAGGTATCGGAAGCTGTGGAAATATCGCTCGCGGTGCTTTCGGCTGTATCGGCCAAAACGCCGGTCGTCAGAACGGAAAGCGACAGCAAAACGCTTGCGCATATCGATAAAAATTTATGTTTTCTCACTGTTTATCCTCCAACGGACATGATATAATACTGTTAACTATTTTATTATTATAGCACGGTTTGGCACCCCTGAAAAGGTGCTCGCCGGCAAATTCAGAAAAAAGTCAGATTGAAAATTTAAAAGGAGACGCTATGCAGCTTTTACATATTGCAGACCTGCACTTCGGCAGGCTTTTGTACGGTCGCAGCTTAATGGATGACCAGCGGCATTTTGTGCGGCAGTCGCTTTTGCCTGCGCTGGACGAATATAAGCCCGATGCGCTGCTCATTGCGGGCGATCTGTACGACCGGCAGATTGCCTCGGTCGATGCGATTCATTTATTCGACGAGCTCATCGATGCACTGTGCGAACGGAACATCCCCGCCGTCATCATTTCCGGCAACCACGACAGCCCGGACCGCATTGCGGTGGGCAAAAGCCTGCTTGCGCGGCACGGCATCCATATCATCACGGAGCTTAAAGACGCGTTTACGCCGGTCGAGATCGGCAACATACAGATTTTCCCGCTGCCGTACTTTGAAAACGCCCAGATGCGCGATTTTTTAGGCGATGAAACGCTGCGCGGCGCGGGGGCCTGCATGCGCGCGGCGGTGGAAAAAATGGAAAAAGCGTTTGACCCCGCGAAAAAGCACGTGTTGGTCGCGCACTGCTTTGCGGCGGGGGCCTCCACATCCGATTCCGAAAGCCGCATTTTCGTCGGCGGCGCGGGCGATGTGCCGACGGATGTCTTCTCCCCGTTTGACTATGCGGCGCTCGGGCACCTGCACGCGGCGCAAAGAGCAGGCGACACGGCGCGCTACGCAGGCTCACCGCTCAAATATTCCGTAGACGAAGCGCACCAGAAAAAGAGCATGACGCTCGTCACGCTCGGCGACACGGTGGAAACAACGTGCATCCCCGTAACCCCTCTGCACGACGTAAAGCGCATAGAGGGTACGTTTGCGGCGCTGCTCGAAAACGGGCAGGCAGCGCCCAATGAAGACTATGTGGAAATTCTGCTCACCGACGACGAGCCGGTTTTCCGCCCGGCCGACCGACTGCGCCCCTATTACCCGAATGTACTCAGCGTGCGCAGCGCGTGGTTTTTAAAGCAGCACGCAGGCACGCAGGCGGAAGCCGATCTGCACAGCCGCAGCCGCGCGGAGCTTTTCCGCGGCTTTTTAAAGGAGGTCTGCGGTGAGGAAGCGCAGCCGGAGGACGAAGCGCTGCTGGCGGAAATTCTAAAGGAACTGGAGGGCGATGCAACGTGAGACCGATCCGTTTGGAGCTTTCGGCGTTTGGGCCGTATTTGGAGCACACCGTCATCGATTTTGAAAAGCTGAACGAAGCGGGGCTGTTCCTCATCACCGGACAGACGGGCGGCGGCAAAACGACGCTGCTCGACGCCATGAGCATCGCGCTCTTTTATAAATCGACGGGCGGGCGGCGCACGTTTCAAGATATGCGCTGCCTTGCCGCCGCGGACAGCGACCGCACCGAGGTCGTCTATCATTTTGCGCTCGGCGAAGACGAATATTGCTTCCGCCGCGCGCTGTACCGCCGCAAAAAGCGCGGCAGCGACGATTTTATCACCGAGGAAGAAAACGAGTGCAAGCGCCGCACGGCAGACGGCTGGGCGCTTGCCGCTTCGGGTGCGGCGCGCAATGTGACAGGCTACGCGGAAAACCTGCTTTCCCTCACCGCCGAGCAATTTTCGCAGGTCATCGTGCTGCCGCAGGGCAAATTCATGCAGCTTCTGCGCGCGAATTCTACCGAAAAAGCAGCCATTTTGAAAACGCTTTTCTCCTGCGAGCTATGGGAACGCATCGCGATGAAATTTACGGAGCGGCAAAAAAAGCTGTACGCAAAGCGCGAAACGTGCGAGACAAAACTGAAATCGCTGCTCGAAAAGCATGGCGCGGAGACCGCCGAGGCGCTCGCCGTGCAAACAGAAGCGCTTCGATTAGAATGCGCACGGACCGAAAAAGCGCTCGCCGCCGCGAAAGAAGCACTGACGCTCGCACAAAAGCAATACACCCGTGCACTGCAATTTGAGCAGTGCCAAAAAGCCGAGACCGATGCCGAAGCGCAGCTGAAAACCGCCGAAACGCGGGCAGCTTCCGCCAAAGCGCAGTATACGCGCGCCGAGCAGAACCGCGCGGGACTTACAAAGCTGACCGCCGAAAAAGACACACTTTTAAAACGAAGCGAACAGCTGCGTGCGGAGCAGGAACGCAGCCTGCAAAAGGAGCAGCTTTTAAAAGAACTGCGCGCCGAGGAGGAGCGCGAGCGCGCCGTGCAGAAGCAGGCAGAGGACGACCGCCAAAAGCTGCCGGAGGTGCTGCGGCGCATCGCGGTAGGCGAAGCATTCACCGAAAAAGCCGATGCCGCAAAAGACCGGCTCGCGTCGCTCTTACAGACGCAGACCATCTTAAGCGAACAGCTTGCCGCGCTGAAAACGCGCAGTGACGCCGCCAAAGCCGAAGCGCAGTGCAAAAAATTGTGGGGAGCTGCCGAAGACGCGGCGCGCACCGCGCGTCTGACCGTCGTGGGGCAGGATAAGCTGCTCTCGGCGGCAGAAGCCAAATGGAACCAAAACAGCGCCGCCGCGCTCGCCACAGGGCTCACGGACGGCACGCCCTGCCCCGTTTGCGGCGCGGTGCACCACCCCGTGCTCGCCGTGCCGTGCGCAGGTGAGACGACAAAAGAAGAACTTGATGCGCTGCGCAAAAAGCTTGAAGACCTGCGGCAGGAGCAAAGCCGCGCCGAGCAGACGGCCGCCGCCGCAAAAGCGCGGCACGAGGTCGCTTTTGCGCAGCTAAACGCCGCAAACGATGCCGCAAAAAGCATCACAGAAAGCGAAGAAGTGCTCACAGCGGCCTACATTACGGCGCAAACGGCGCTCAACGAAGCGCAAAAGCTTGCAGCGCAGGCGCCGGCCGCACACAAGAAACTTGAGACACTCAAAGCGGAACGTGAAGCGCTTATGCAGGTCGAAAGCCGCCACAACGCCGCGCTTGCCGCCTGCCGCGCCGCTTTGGAAGAAAAGCGCCGCCAATTAAGCGCCATGGACGCCGTACGCGATGCGGCGCAAATCACCTTGGAGATGACCGACATACAAAAGCGCATTCGCGTGCTCGAGCAGGAGACCGCAGCGCTTGAGGAAGCGTTCCACGCCGCGGAAAACGCGCTTTCTGCCGCAAACGAGGCCGTAAAAGCTGCCGCACAGCAGATGTTCGCCGCAAAGGAAGCGAAAAACGCCCTCGGCGCAGCGCCGGAAAAGGACCTCCCGCAAAGCAAAGCGGAGCTGGACGCAAAAAGCACCGAAACGCAGACGCTTTCCGTGCAGCTTGGGCGCTTTGGCTCCGACCTGCGCACCATTGCGGAAAGCGCCGCCGCCGTGCAGCAATACACGGAGGAAGCCGCCGCGCTCGACGTACAGTACAGCCGCGCAGCAAAGCTTGCGGGGTACGTGACCGGCCGCAGCAACGCCTTGCGCGTGCCGCTTTTGCAGTACGTGCTCGGCATGATGCTCGACGAGACCATTCAGAGCGCAAACCGCTTTTTCTCCGTTTTAAGCCGCGGGCGCTACGCCTTGCAGCACAAGCAGGGCAAAAGCGGCGCGGGCTACGGCGGGCTTGACATTGAGGTCTTGGACGGCATGAGCGGCACGTGCCGCTCCGTAGAGACACTTTCGGGCGGCGAGCAGTTTTTGGCATCCCTTTCCCTTGCGTTCGGGCTTTCGGACGTCGTGCAGAGCTACTCGGGCGCAGTGCGGCTTGATTCCATTTTCATCGACGAGGGCTTCGGCTCGCTCGATACCGACACGCTCGATACCGCCATGCGTGCGCTCGAGAGCATCCGCCAAAGCGGGCGCGTCGTCGGCATCATCTCTCACGTTTCGGAACTGCAAAGCCGCATCCCGACGATGATCCGCATTTGGAAGACCGCTTCGGGCTCCGCCGCAGCAAAAGTCATCGCGGAAGACTGAACCGGTTTTGAACAAAATGAAAAAGCAGAAATGCAAATTGCAAATCCGCCTTTATTATGCTATACTGAAAGCAATTAAGCGCAGGATTTTCTGCGCGGCCATGCAATGCTAAAAGAAAGGATCGCTTCCGGGCTCCTTCGGAAGTTTCGGTGAATGAATATGGTAAAGCTTTATGACGGCGGCGTTTACCTTGTGAACGGCACAGAGATCGTGCCGGAAGCCGCTGCACCCGAGACCTATCAAAAAGACACGGCAAAACAGGGTACCATTGCCTATTCCATTTTAAAAGCGCACAACACCGCAGAGGATATGCAGAACCTGCGCTTAAAATTTGATGCGCTCGCCTCGCACGACATCACGTTCGTCGGCATCATTCAGACGGCGCGCGCCTCCGGCATGGAGAAGTTCCCCATCCCCTACGTGCTCACAAACTGCCACAACAGCTTGTGCGCCGTGGGCGGCACCATCAACGAGGACGACCACGTGTTCGGCCTTTCCGCCGCGCGCAAATACGGCGGCATTTATGTGCCGCCCCACATGGCGGTCATTCACCAGTACATGCGCGAGGCCATGGCGGGCTGCGGCAAAATGATTCTCGGCTCCGATTCCCACACGCGCTACGGTGCGCTCGGCACCATGGCCATCGGCGAAGGCGGCGGCGAGCTCGTCAAGCAGCTGCTCGAAAACACGTACGATGTCGCGTATCCCGGCGTTGTGGCGGTGTACCTCACCGGCAAGCCGCGCCCGGGCGTGGGCCCGCAGGACATCGCGCTTGCCATCATCGGCGCGGTGTTTAAAAACGGCTACGTAAAAAACAAGGTCATGGAGTTCGTCGGCCCCGGCATCAAGAGCATGACGACCGATTACCGCAACGGCGTGGACGTCATGACAACCGAGACCACATGTCTCACCTCCGTCTGGTGCACAGACGACGACACGAAGGCGTACCTCGCAAAGCACGGCCGCGCGGACGATTACCGCGCGTTAAAGCCAGCCGACGTGACATACTACGACGGCTTGGTCTATGTAGACCTTTCCACCGTAAAGCCGATGATCGCGCTGCCATTCCACCCGAGCAACGCGTTTGAGATTGACGAATTGAACGCGAATCTCGGCGACATCCTGCGCGAAGTAGAAAAGGAAGCCGCGCGCTTGACGGAAGGCAAGGATATCGAATTCAGTCTGACGGATAAGATCACCCCAAAGGGTTTGCAGGTGCAGCAGGGCATCATTGCGGGCTGCGCGGGCGGCACATATACGAACGTCATGGCGGCAGCGCACATCTTAAAGGGCGCGCAGTGCGGTCAGGGCGAATTCACACTGGACGTCTACCCGTCCTCACAGCCGGTGTTTATGGACCTGCTCGCAAAGGGCGCCATTTCCGACCTTATGGCGACGGGCGCCATTGTGAAGACCGCATTCTGCGGCCCGTGCTTCGGCGCAGGCGATACACCGGCGAATAACGCGCTGAGCATCCGCCACGCCACACGCAACTTCCCGAACCGCGAAGGCTCCAAGCCGGGCGCAGGCCAACTGAGCGCCGTCGCACTCATGGACGCACGTTCTATCGCGGCAACGGCGGCAAACGGCGGCATTTTGACCTCCGCCGAAAAGTATGCGGACAGCTATGAGGTGCCGGAATACAACTACGATGATTCCTCCTACCGCGCCCGCATTTACAACGGCTTCGGCAAGGCAGAGCCGGAGGATAAGCTCATCTACGGCCCGAACATCAAGGATTGGCCGGAGCAGGAGGCACTTGCGCAGAACATTCTGCTGCGCGTCTGCTCGAAGATCATGGATAAGGTCACAACGACCGACGAATTGATCCCGTCCGGCGAAACGTCTTCGTACCGCTCCAACCCACTGGGGCTTGCGGAGTTCACACTCTCCCGCCGCGACCCCGGTTACGTGCAGCGTGCAAAGGATGTCCGCGCACTCGAAAAAGCGAGACTTGCGGGCGAAGCACAAAGTGATGAAGCTCTGAAAAACGCACTCGGGAAAGTGAAAAACATCCTGCCCGACGTCGATGAAAAGACAATCGAAATCGGCAGTGTCATTTACTGCGTGAAGCCCGGTGACGGCTCCGCGCGCGAACAGGCGGCAAGCTGCCAGCGCGTCTTGGGCGGCCTTGCGAATATCTGCTCCGAGTACGCCACCAAGCGCTACCGCTCCAACGTGATGAACTGGGGCATGCTGCCGTTCCAGATGAAAGACGAGCCCACGTTTGAGGTCGGCGATTATATCCTCGTCCCGAACATCTTGAACGCCATGGACGGCGATATGCAGAACATCAAAGCGTATGTGCTCGGCGATGAAGTCCAGGAGATCGAGCTTTACATCGCACCGATGACGGACGACGAAAAGAAGATCGTCAAAGCCGGCTGCCTCATCAATTTTAACCGTAAGAATTAAAATAAGATATAACAAAACGGCGAACCCTGTTCCGGGCTTCGCCGTTTTTTCGTTTTATAAACTTTAAAGTCTTTGTTCAAACTTTCTTCGAGAAAGTTTGCGGGTCCTTAGGGCAGCGCCCTAAGTCGTCGTCCGCAGACGACGAAACACCTTTTGCCTCACAAAAGACTAGGAGGGTAGGTTCAAACGTCCGGGGGACGTTTGAACCGTAGGGAACCCAGTCGCATGGGTTCCCTAAAGGGCGGCAACACGCCGCCCTTTTAATTTACTTTTTGCTCTCAAAAAATGCAATGAACCGGTTCCAGTCCTCGCGGCTGAAATAGTGCAGACCCGGGCGGCGGTGGTAGCCGATGCGGCCCGCGTGCAAGTTAAAATCGTAATTTTCTGCCGTTTCTTCATAGGGGAAAGCCGCCTTGTCGCCGCCTGCCGCCGCATAGCAGATTAAAAGCTCGGACGCAGGGTCTGCCCAATCGTCGCCCGCCGCGGACGCCACATATACATAGCGCGGCGCAATGCTTGCGAGCAGATAGTGCTGGTCAAACGGCAATTCATCTGTTCTTTCAACATACTGCCCGAACGATTCGCAGAACCAGAACGGGAACTGCCGGTAAATGTCGTCGAGCTGCTCGCCTTTTTTGCCGCGGAACAGCGCCGCACCCGCGCAGCCGGAATCGTTCGAGTAGCCAAACGCAAAACGCTCGTCAAGCGCCGCAGTGAGCAGCGCCGTTTTGCCAAGGCGCGAGTGCCCGCACACGATAGATTTTTTGCAATCCAGCCGCTCGTCGTGCTCGGCGTAGTCCATGCAGCGCATCGCCGCCCACGCCCACAGCGCGATCTTACCCGCGTCATGCGGCGAGCGCCGGCCGTTTTCATACAGAACGCCCGCAAGGCCGGAGGTGAAATCGCCGTCGTCGCGCGTCACGTCCTCGTAGCCGAACGAAAGCACCGCAAAGCCATTGTCGATGAGCTCCTCCGTCGGCATGTAGCGGTCCGGCACGTCGCTTCTGAAATTGATGTGCACAAAAAACGGGTGCGGCCCCGGCACGGTCGGCACGGCCAAATACACCGGGAACGCGAAATCTTTGCCGTTCACCACAACGCGGAACGTCAGCTTTTCCAGCGTCGCCTTGCCCGCGCAGAAGTTATCCACCACGCCGGGCTCCGCTTCCCACACAAATGCTTCCGGCGCTTTCGGCAAATAGCCGTATTCCTCGCGCTGCAAAATCTCCAGCATCTCCGCGCGCGATTTAAGCCCCGGTACATTCCTCTTTTTCAGTTCATCCAAAAACACACAAACGCCCCCTTTATGCGGTTATTGTAGCCGCCCTTTCGGGCGTTTGTCAAGCTTTAAAACTACCAAAAAAGCTGTCCTCTCTTTGTAGGAGAAGACAGCTTCGTTTTGTTTTATGGCGCTTATGCGCTTTCCTCTGCGTGCTCGAACTGGCTATTGTAGAGGTTTGCGTAGAAGCCGTTTTTTGCGAGCAGCTCTTCGTGCGTGCCCTGCTCCACAATGTCGCCGTCCTTCATGCAGAGGATGAGGCCGGCGTTACGGATCGTCGAGAGGCGGTGCGCGATGATGAAGCTCGTGCGGCCGCGCATCAGGTTGTCCATCGCGGTCTGGATGGAAAGCTCGGTGCGCGTATCGACGGAGCTCGTCGCTTCGTCGAGGATCATGATGCGGCTGTCGGACAAAATCGCGCGGGCGATGGTCAGCAGCTGCTTCTGGCCCTGCGAGACGTTCGTCGCTTCCTCGTTCAAAACCGTGTTGTAGCCGTCCGGCAGCGTGCGCACAAAGTGGTCGACCTGCGCCGCTTTCGCCGCCTTGATGACCTCCTCGTCCGTCGCGTCCAAGCAGCCGTAGCGGATGTTCTCCATAATGGTGCCGCTGTAAAGCCACGTGTCCTGCAAAACCATGCCGAATTCTTTTCTGAGATCGCCGCGGGCAAACTCCGTAATGTCCTTGCCGTCGAGATAGATCGCGCCGGATTTCAGGTCGTGGAAGCGCATCAAAAGCTTTACCATGGTCGTTTTGCCTGCGCCCGTCGGGCCGACAATCGCGATTTTCTGGCCCGCTTTCACATCGGCGGAGAAATCGTGGATAACGGTCTCGTCGGTGTCTTCGTAGCCAAAGCAGACATGGTCAAAGCGGATGTCGCCGCGAATGTTGCTGTCTTCCACGGTGTATTTCGGCGTTTTTTCGACGATCTCGGGCTCATCGAGGAAGTTGAAAATGCGCTCTGCCGCCGCCATGGTGCGCTGCACCTGGCTTGAGATACTCGCCATCTGCGTGATGGGCTGCGTAAAACTGCGCAGATACTGGATGAACGCCTGAATGCCGCCGATGGTCATGGTGCCGCCCGCCGCCATGGATGCGCCCAAAATGCAAACCACAACGTAGCCGAGGTTGCCCACAAAGCCCATGATCGGCTGCATGAGGCCGGAGAGAAACTCCGATTTCCAGCCCGCGTTATAGAGCTTTTCGTTTTCGCGCTCGAATTTCTCCATGGAGCGCTCTTCGCCGTTAAAGGCCTTCACAACGACGTGGCCGCCGTACATTTCCTCCACGTGGCCGTTCACCGCGCCGAGGTATTCCTGCTGGCCGACGAAGTATTTCTGCGAGGATTTCACAATGCGTCCGACAAGCAGCAACGAAATCGGCACGATGCACAGCGCGACAAGCGTCAACTGCCAGCTGATGGAAAGCATCATAATAAGCACGCCGATGATAGAGCACACAGACGTGATAAGCTGCGTGATACTCTGGTTAAGACTCTGGCTGAGCGTGTCAACATCGTTCGTGATGCGGGAAAGCACGTCACCCTGACTCGTTTTGTGAAAATATGAGACAGGCAGGCGGTCGATCTTCTCCATAATGGCACGGCGCATGTTGTACGAGACCTTCGCCGAAACGCCGGACATCGTAAATCCCTGAATGTAGGAGAACAGCGCGCTCAACGCATATAACCCCACAAGGAACAGTAAAACTTTCGCGATATAGCCAAAGTCAATGCCCTCCGCAGCGCCGGTGATGATGCGCATCAAGCCGGCCGTCAGCTCATCGGTCGCTTTTGCGAGGATCTTCGGGCCGACGATCGTGAACACGGTGGAAAGCGCCGCGAAAATGACGACGATGAGTATTGTAAACTTAAACGGGGAAAGATACGAAATAAGCTTTTTAAAGCTGCCTTTGAAGTCCTTGGCTTTTTCGGTGGGCATCATGCCTCTGCCGGGCCCGTGCGGACGCGGTGCGTTTCTTTTCGGTTCGCTCATGCCAATTCCTCCTTTGAAAGCTGACTTTCCGCAATCTCGCGGTATTCCGGGCACGTTTTCAAAAGCTCTTTGTGCGTGCCCTTGCCGACGATTTTGCCTTCATCCAGCACTATGATCTGCTCGGCGTTCATGATGGTGGAAACGCGCTGCGCGACGATGAGCACGACAGCGTTTTCCGTGTATTTCGTCAGCGCACGGCGCAGCTTTGCATCCGTTTTGAAATCGAGCGCGGAGAAGCTATCATCGAAAATATACACCGGCGCTTTTTTCACGAGCGCACGGGCAATGGCAAGGCGCTGCTTCTGGCCGCCGGAAACGTTGCTGCCGCCCTGCGCGATGGAGCTTTCCACGCCGTTCGGCAATTCGCTGACAAATTCCGTAGCCTGTGCGCAATCGAGCGCTGCCAGCACCTCGTTCACATCGGCGTCTTCCTTGCCGTACTTGATGTTGGAATCGATTGTGCCGGAGAACAGCATGGCCTTCTGCGGCACGTAACCGATGTTATCGCGCAGTTCCTTTTGCGAAAGCGTGCGGATATCCTTGCCGTTCAGGTAAACTGCGCCGCCGGTGGCATCGTAAAAACGCGGGATGAGGTTGATGAGCGTCGATTTTCCCGCACCCGTTGCGCCGATAAACGCCGTCGTTTGGCCGGGCTTGGCGGTAAACGAAATGTGGCTCAAGGTATCTTCCTCGGCGTTGCCGTAGCGGAAGGAAACGTCGTCAAAACGCAGCTCACCGCTTTCATTACCGAGTGTAACCGGGTTTTCCGGCTCTTTAATGGAAAGCTCCGTCGTCAGCACCTCCTGCACACGGTCTGCGGAAACCATGGCGCGCGGCACCATAATGAAGATCATCGCAATCATCAGGAACGACATGATGATCTGCATTGTGTACTGGATATACGCCATCATGTCGCCTACCTGCATGGTGGATTCCGCAATGGCGTGCCCACCCACCCACATGATGAGCAGCGTGACAAGATTCATGATGAGCATCATGATCGGCATTGTAACGCTCATCACGCGCTGGGTAAAGCGGTTTGTGCGGGTGAGGTCTTCATTCGCCTTATCAAAGCGCGCCTCCTCGAATTTCTCATTCGTAAACGCGCGTACCACGAGCATGCCGCTCAAATTCTCGCGGCTGACGAGGTTTAATCTGTCCGTCAAACGCTGCAAGCTCTTGAATTTCGGCATTGCAACGTTTAAAAGTACGATGACAAGCCCCAGCAAAACGATGACCGCGAGCGCGATGATCCAGCTTAGCGAAACGCTTTTTTGCAGCGCGAAAATAATGCCGCCCACGCCCATGATCGGCGCGTAGCACATCAAACGCAGACCCATGGAAATAAGCATCTGCACCTGCGTCACGTCGTTCGTCGTGCGCGTGATGAGCGATGCGGTGGAAAATTTATCGAACTCCGTGTTGGAGAAGCTTTCCACCTTGCGGAACACATCGCTGCGCATCTGCTTTGCCACGCCGGACGAAACACGCGACGCGAAGAAGCCGACGAGCACCGCTGCCAGTACGCCGAGCAGCGCAATGCCGAGCATCTCGAGACCCTTTATCACAATGTAGCGCACCTGCTTTGCGTCCAAATCGACGCCGAGTTCCTTATAGAACAGCTTTGTAAACGTTGCGCCCACCTGCGAGCCGATCATCGACTGCGCGTTTTCGGCAGAATCGATCGCTTCGCTGAACGTCTCTTTCGGCATCTGCTGTAACATGGGGATAGCAGCATAAAGCTGACGCATATCCATGTCCTGCACGCCGCTTTCGGCGTCCATCGCCTGGCCGGTCTGCGCGCCGTAATCCTTCAGAAACGTCATGAACGCATACGCCGCTTTACCGTAGGCATCGCCCACCGCCTGCACGTCTGCATCTTCGCTTAAAGCGACCGCATCAATGTCCTTGATATTCTCGTAGGTTTTCGCAAGCTTCGTCTCTTCATCGCTGCCGTGCTCCACCGGCGTGTAGGCGTTTTTAAACGTCCCCGCCTCCGCGTCGTTCATAAACAGCGTCAATAAGTCAACGGCCTGTTGGTTCAAAACCGCAGGTGCAGCCTCATCCACGCCGCCAAGCTGAATGCCGGTGTTCACAATGTCGCTCATCACGTTCGGTAATGTCAAGTCACACATCGCCTGCCCGAAAAGCAGCAGAATGCACGCCAGCACCAGCGCCGCAAACGGCTTTAGGTACGTTTTCAGCAATCTCATTCGGTTTTCTCCTTTCTCATTTCGCCTTCGCGCGGGCCGTTTCCTCCGCGACGAATTTCTCCAGATTCAAGCTGAAGGTCTTGCTCACGCGGTTAAAGACCTCCATGTCCTCGGGGCTGACGCCCTCCATCATCGCCGCAAAAAAGCGCTCGCGCAGGTCGCAGCAATGCGCCGCGGCCGGCTCCGCCTTCGGCAATAAACATAAATGCACCACACGGCGGTCGTTTTCGTCTGGTTTCGTCTCGATCCACCCGCCGCGCACAAGGTTTTCCACCGTCTTGCTCATCAGTGAGCGCGAAACGCCCATGTACCGCGCGATCTGCCCCGCTGTATCGATGCCGATGGCCGTGCACATGATCACGCCCGTCTCCGTCGCCGAAAGCGAATCGTTCTTCAGCAGCTTTCTAAGCTCCACATTGACAATGCGCGAGATCTGCGTGATGTACGACCCTGCTTCCTTTTTTCCGCATTCTTTCATTTTCACCTCTCCTTTCCGCATGCATGAACAGTTTATTGAAAATTGAATTGTTGAAATATAAACTGTTTCTTTTTGAACATAGTATACCCGTGCCGTGTAGAAAAATCAACGAACAAATTGTAAACAAACAAAAAAAGACCCGCAAACACAGCGAACTGCATTTGCGGATCTCTAATTAGGCAATTATAAGTGAAATAAAATTCTTCGGTTGAAGATAAATTACTTCAGTTCGACCTCAGCGCCAGCCTCGGTGAGCTTCGTCTTAAGAGCCTCAGCGTCGTCCTTGGAAACGCCTTCCTTAATGGTCTTCGGAGCCTCGTCAACCATAGCCTTAGCTTCCTTCAGGCCCAGGCCGGTAGCTTCCTTAACAACCTTGATAACGTTGATCTTGTTTGCGCCAGCAGACTTCAGAACAACGTCGAACTCGGTCTTCTCTTCAGCAGCCGGAGCAGCAGCGCCAGCGCCAGCGACCATAACCGGAGCAGCAGCGGAAACGCCGAACTCCTCTTCGATAGCCTTGACCAGCTCGTTGAGCTCGAGAACGGTCATGGACTTGATTTCTTCAACAAACTTTGCGATATCAGCCATTGTAATATCCTCCTAAAATTTTAAATTGAAAATTATCCTGCAAACTTATGCAGTTTCCTGAGCCTTTGCAACTTCACTAAGTGCAATAGCAAGACCACGCGGGCCGGATACGAGAACGCTGAGCAGCATCTGAATGAGACCTTCCTTGCTCGGGAGATCTGCGATTGCAGCGATCTCTGCCGGAGACATGACCTTACCGTCCATGTAGCCGGACTTAATGACGAACTTACCTTCGGAATCCTTTGCAAACTTGTTCAGGATTCTTGCCGGTGCGATCTGATCCTCGTGGGAAACAGCCAGAGCGGTTGTGCCTTCGAGAACCTCGGACATACCCTCGATCTCGGTGCCTTCGATAGCACGCTTGAGAAGAGTATTCTTAACGACAGTGTACTCAACGCCGGCTTCACGCAGTTCCTTACGGAGCTTTGTGTCGGCCTCTGCAGTGATACCCTTGTAGTCTACGACAACACCGGATACGCTGTTAGCGACCTTCTCCTTCAGCTGAGCAACAAGTGCCTGCTTTGCTTCCAAAACGCTTTTACTGGGCAAAATATTCACCTCGCCTTTCAGTTATGATTTGGAAAAGCGCCAAAATGAACGATTTTCCTTGGTGCGAAAAACTAAAAATGCCTTCCCACTTACCGCAGGAAGGCATAAAAAGTACAAAGTAACTTTTCCGCTTCCTCGGCAGGCGGTTAAAACCTTTCAGCCCGGAAAACTCCGGCGCACCTGCTGTCTTAGGTAAACAGCTTTGTAATTATAGCATGACAAAAGAACTCTGTCAAGCCTTAAAATTAAGATTCAGACTAAACTTAGCCAACCTTGTTCGGGTTGATCTTCACGCCCGGGCCCATCGTTGCAGCAACAACGCAGGAACGGATGTACTGGCCCTTAGCAGCAGCCGGCTTTGCCTTGTTGATGGCTTCCAGCAGCGTGTTGAAGTTTTCCGTCAGCTTCTCCGTGCCGAAGGAAACCTTGCCGATCGGGCAGTGGATGATGTTGGTCTTGTCGAGACGATACTCGATCTTACCGGCCTTAGCCTCGGTGATTGCACGTGCAATGTCCGGGGCAACGGTGCCGGCCTTCGGGTTCGGCATGAGGCCGCGCGGGCCAAGGATCTTACCGAGACGGCCAACCATACCCATCATATCCGGGGTCGTGATGAGGACGTCAAAGTCCATCCAGCCTTCAGACTGGATCTTCTGGATCATATCATTGCCGCCGACGAATTCAGCACCGGCTGCACGAGCCTCGTCTTCCTTCTCCGGCTTGCAGATTGCGAGCACGCGAACGGTCTTGCCCGTGCCGTGCGGCAGGACGATAGCGCCGCGGACCTGCTGGTCTGCGTGACGGCCGTCAACGCCCAGCTTTACGTGGACTTCAACGGTTTCGTCGAACTTTGCTGTACCAGTCTTGACACAGAGGTCAAGCGCTTCCTGCGTATCATAAAGGCGGCTGCGCTCGATGAGCTTTGCGCCATCGACATACTTTTTACCGTGTTTCATTCATGTTCCTCCTAAAGTGGTAGATATCGGATTCTCAGAGAGTTTCCTCCCACCCGGGTAAAATCAATTAATCGACTACTTCGATGCCCATGCTGCGCGCAGTACCGGCGATCATGCTCATAGCACTCTCGATGGATGCAGCGTTGAGATCAGGCATTTTCTGCTCGGCGATCTTCTTTACCTGCTCGCGGGTAATCTTTGCGACCTTTGTCTTGTTCGGTGTGCCCGAAGCTGTTTCGATGCCGCAAGCCTTCTTAATAAGAACTGCTGCAGGCGGCGTCTTTGTTACAAAGGTAAAGGAACGGTCTGCGTATACTGTGATGACGACCGGGATGATAAGACCAGCGTCGCCCTTGGTGCGCTCGTTAAATTCCTTTGTAAATGCCATGATGTTAACACCGTGCTGACCGAGAGCCGGACCAACCGGTGGTGCCGGGGTAGCTTTACCGGCAGGTATCTGGAGCTTAATAAAGCCCGTAACCTTCTGAGCCATTTGTTTGCACCTCCAAAATTCGTGGTTGATGGCGGAACGTCCGTGAAAATTCAGGCGTTCCTCCCACAGGGGGACGTATCCCCCTCAATAAAAAGCGGATTACCGCAATTTACCGTGTGTTATTCCACCGGCTCTGCCTGGTCAAGTTCCAGGTCGACCGGGGTTTCACGTCCAAACATCGAAACCGTGACGCGAATGTGGTTCTTGTCCACATCGATCTCTTCCACTGTTCCGATAAAGCCCTCAAGCGGGCCGTCGGTGATCTGGACGCTGTCACCGACATTGTAGGAGACTTCGACATTCCTCGTCTCCACACCGAGACGCTCAACCTCTTCATCTGTGAGCGGGATCGGCTTGGAAGACGGGCCGACGAAGCCCGTGCAGCCGCGGATATTGCGAACCGCGTACCACGATTCATCCGTGAGGATCATCTTCACGATGACGTAACCCGGAAAAATCTTGCGTTCCACTTCCTTGGTCTTGCCGTTTGCGGCAACTTCTGTGACCTTTTCGGTGGGTACGCGAATCTCAAAGATCAAATTCTGTAAGGAGTGGTTTTCCACCGTCTTCTCCAGATTTGACGCAACCTTGTTCTCATACCCGGAATAGGTATGGACCACATACCATTTTGCTTCGTCCGACATTTCGATTCCTCCGCTTCTCAAATAAACGCGCGATCTTGTTTATGCTGCCGCGCTGCTTATTTCGCCACTTGCATGACGAGACCCAGCAAATTCATGAAGACGGTATCCAGCAGGAAAATGAAGAGACCAAGCAGGATGATCGTAGCGAGTACGACACCCACGTTTTTGAAAACGTTCTTCGGCGTAGGCCAAACGATCTTTTTGATCTCGCCCTTGCAGTCGCGGAAAAACTTTCCCGCCTTCTTCATAAAGCGAACAAAGCCGTTTTCTTTTTTTGCTTTTTCGGCCATAACTTCGTTCCTCGCTTTACTTCGTCTCTCTGTGGAGCGTGTGCTTCTTGCAGAATCTGCAGTACTTGTTCATCTCAAGTCTGTCGGGATCATTCTTCTTGTTCTTCATTGTGTTGTAGTTGCGCTGTTTGCATTCAGTGCAAGCTAAAACGACCTTTACTCTCATGACGGCACCTCCCGTTTTACGGAAAAAATTTGGGATGTTCTCCCAGCCTCCCTCAAAATTTGGGCGCAAAAAAATAGCCCCCAACTTGAGGTATACCTATCATAGCATAGGATATACGCCGCTGTCAAGAGCTATTTTGAGATTTTATGCGGTTTTTCAGTCGCTCAGGCGCGCTTCCACCTTTTTGCCCTTCTTCTTGACCTTTTCGGGCTTGATGTTTTTGCCGATGAGCTTTCTGGAGTGCTTATATACCTTCTGCAGGTCGCAGCCGTCCGTAAAGTTCGCGATGATATTCTGGATCGCCGTCTCGTCCTTAATGTTATTCAGAACGCCGAACTGGATGACCGCGCGGGTATCCATATCGCCCGCCGCGTACATGTCGCAGAACACGGTGCACATGCGCTTCATGGGCTCGCTGTCCTTATAGTTCTTTGCAAGGTTCTCGCACTTCGGCGCGACCTTCTCGGCGGCAAACAGCGCCGTGCGCACCTGGCCGTACACAATGCGCTCCTCGTTCATCTCATCGCGCAGCTCCGGGAACACCGGCACCAGGCGGTTGAGGAAGAACTGCGGGTCTGCGTTGTTCTCTTCGTCCTTTTTGCGGCGCTTTTTCGCGGTCTGCACCAGCTCGCGGCGTTTGTCGCCCTGCACGATCTCGAGGAAGTCGTTCGCAATGCTCTCCGCGTCCTGCATGGTGTTTTCGCCCTCGTCGAAAAGCCACATGGAAAGCTGACGCCAGTCGCCCGGCTCCTTCGGGGTCTTCATCGTCGCACTGCGCAGCACAAAGCGCTTCTGCTTCGTCTCATAGAAAAGGCCGTAGGCCACTTCGCCCGTCGTAAACATCACGCCGCGGCCGTTGTCGGTCTCCAGCGCGATCGCGTCGCCGAAGCCCTGCTCGTTCAACGCCGCCTGCAATTTTTCCTGTATCAGTTCAAAAGCTTTCTGCTCCAAGTTATGATCACTCCGTTACATTAGTAATTTAGAGTATAGCACAGTTTTCGCGCATTGTCTATGAAAAATCCATGAATTCCCGGAACTTATTTTTTATCAAGGCGTAAATTCATTGCCATCGCGCATTTTATGTGCTAATATAAGCTCGTATTGAAAATATGCGGGCACACGGCCCGAAACAGAAATGAAGGAAACGTATCATGACAGAACACGGCGGCGCCGCCGCTTTAAAACAGAATAACCTCGCCGCCCTGCGCAGCGCGCTGTACCGCGCGGATTTCGCCACCAAAAAGGAGCTTGCCGAGCAATGCGGGCTAAGCCTTGCGGCGTGCACGGCGCTTTTAGGTGAGATGATCGCCGACGGGCAGGTGCTGGAGCTCGCCTTTGCCGCGCCGAACGGCGGCCGTCCCGCGCGCCGCTTTTCCATCAACCCGAACTACGCGCACATCCTGTGCCTTTATACCGATAATAACGACGTGGAAAGCAGCGGCATCGCCCTGCGCGTGTGCGACTTAAAGGGCCGCAGCCTGCAGGAAAAATTCTGCCCGCTCGCCGAGATCCTGCCGGAGGACCTCACGCTGTTCATCACCCAGATGGTGCAGGCCGATCCGCTCATCCGCGCGGCGGGCATCGGCATTTCCGGCGTCACCGACCGTGATGGCGCTATTGAATCGCTCGCGTTCCCGGCGTTAAACGGCTTCAACCCGAAAAAAGTGCTCGAGGAGCAGCTCGGCATCACGGTCATCACAGAAAACGACATGCACTTTACGTCCTACGGCTTTTACGTGCGCAACCCCTGCGACCACCCGTATTCCCTTTCCGTGCTCTACTGGCCGAGCCACCGCCGCGCCGGCGCGGGCACTGTGGTAGATGGGCACATCATCGTCGGCAGTACAAAGTACGCGGGCGAGCTCATCAGCCTGCCGCTCATCAACTCTACCGCCACAAAGGACGAGACCGTCTCGCGCATGATCCACGGCGAGGACGTCGTGCCGCTGATGCAGACGGCCGCCGTGTGCACCATTGCGCTTTTGAACCCGGACATCCTCTTCCTCACCGGCTCCGCCACCTTAAACGTGCGCGAAAAAGACATCATCGATTACTGCAAGCAGAGCATCCCGGAAAACCACCTGCCCGTTTTCCGCATGCAGGCAGACATCCACGAGGAATACATGACCGGCATCTTCGCGCTGACGCGTGATGCGCTGAAATTCAAACATTGAGCCTCTTTTTGAAATGTACAGACAGCTTCACCTCAAACATTCCAAAACTGTGAAACCGCTTTCATCTTCTTTTTTGCAAAATGTTTAAAAAGGGGCTTTACAAACGGGTGCGAATGTGATAAGATACCTTTTGTCAGAAAGTGACGAAAGTGTCCGATCCAAAAGGGATGAAGGACAATGGGGAGTTTATACGGGCGCGGTACGACGTCTCGAGTCGCCGCACCCGTATTATAAAGAAGAAAACAGGACAAAGCGTTTTTTAGATGCGCTTTGTCCTGTTTTTCGTTTTGCTTTAAAAATAGATCAGTGCTTTACGATTTGTGCGGCTTCGCGTGCAAGCGCTTCAATGGCGTCAAAATCGCCCGCGTCCAGGAGCTTACCCGGCACCATCCAGCTGCCGCCGCAGCACAGCACGTTCGGCAGCGCAAGGTATTCCGCCGCGTTCTGCGCGCTGATGCCGCCGGTGGGCATGAATTTCATGCTGCCGTACGGGCCACTCAAAGCCTTCAGCATTTTCACGCCGCCCACGACCTCCGCCGGGAACAGCTTCACAAAGTCAAGGCCCATGCGCATGCAGGCTTCCACCTCCGTCGGCGTCGCGCAGCCCGGGATGACCGGCACGCGGTTTGCAATGCACCAGCGCACGACCTCCGGGTTCGTGCCCGGGCTGATGACCGCAGAAGCCCCCGCCTTCACGGCGCGCTCGGCGGTCTTTACGTCCAGCACCGTACCGGCGCACACGCACACATCCGGCACCTCTGTTTTAATGCGGCGAATGGCCTCTTCTGCCGCCGCCGTGCGGAACGTCACCTCTGCCGCGGGCAGGCCGCCTTTTTTGAGCGCTTTTGCCAGCGGCACAGCCTTCTCCGCGTCGTTGATCTTAATAACGGGAATGATCCCGATCGATTTTAACGTTTCCCGAAATTCCATAGAACACCCTCCCGGTAATTTTCTTAAGCTCATTGTATCATGTGCCGAAAAACTTTGCAATATATCGTCCTTTCAAAAGAACGCCGTTTTATTTCAAAATCGCGCTTGACAAATTAAATAACATCCGATATTTTATCATCATCAGCTGATACACACCCGGGAGGAAACTATGGCAAGAACACCGCGCATCACGGCAGAGATGCTCCTTGAAGCCGGCGCCGCGATCACACTCGAAAAAGGCGCGGGCGCACTCAACGTCCGCAGCGTCGCCGCTAAACTCAACTGCTCCGTGCAGCCCGTTTTCCGCAACTTCGGCAGCATGGAGACGTTCCGCCGCGCCGTCATCGATCATTTGGACAGCACCTACCAAGCGTTCGTCGCGCAATATCTCGATAAATCGGACTACCTGTTCACGATCAGCCTTGCGCACATCCTTTTGGCGCGCGACAGGCGCAATCTGTTCGGCGTGCTGTTTTTATCGAACGAATACGGCAGCCGCACCGTGCCGCAGATCATCTCAAGCCCGTGGAATCGCGAAGCTATCGACTGCACAGCCGCGCAGTACGGCCTCACGGTAAAGGAAGCCGAGGCCGTTTACCGCGACGTGCGGTTCTACACGTTCGGCATCGCAGAAGCGCTGTACGCAGGCTCGCTTCTCGCCGAAGAAGACGAGCTTAGGCAGCTGCTGCGCGGCGCTATCCGCAAATTCTGCGCTCCATAACGCGGTGTTCTCTTAAAAAGGATTTGGAGAAAAATCATGGTCATCCACACACAAAACAAAGAAAAATATTTAGAAGACTTAAAAAACTGGCTCCGCGAGCTTGAAAGCGCGCCGCTTGAAGAAATGGGCGCGTTTTTCCGCAAGCGCCTGCCGGACTACGAAGCGCGCATGACGAAATTCTGGGGCGAAGATTACAAGCAGTTCGCCCGCGCCGTGCCGGAAAGCGCCAAGCGCATTTTAGACCTCGGCTGCGGCACAGGTCTGGAGCTCGACGCGCTCTATAACTTGCGCAAAGACATCTCCGTCACCGGCATTGACCTTTCGCCCGATATGCTCGACGCCCTCATGAAAAAGCATGGGGATAAGGACCTCACGCTGCTGTGCGGCAGCTACTTTGCCGTGCCGTTCCCCGGTGCGTTCGACGCTGTCATCTCGTTTGAATCGCTGCACCACTTTCTGCCGGAGAAAAAGCGCCGGCTCTTCAAACGCATCTATGACTGTCTCACGCCCGGCGGCATGTTTGTAAACGGCGATTACTTCGCCTGCTGTGACGAAGAAGAAAACCTGCTGCGCGAAACGTGGAGCCGCAAGCGCCGCGAAGAAAACATTCCCGACGACGCGTTCGTCCACTTCGACATCCCGCTGACAAAAGAACACGAAGCTGCACTGTTAAAAGAAGTCGGCTTCACCGTCACGGTGGAAAACGGTAACGATTGTTTGATTATAAAAGCGGTGAAATAACGCACAGCGAAGCGACGAATAAAGTTTTTGATCCAACTTTTTTCAAAAAGTTGGTGGGGTCTCGGGGAAAAGCCCTGAGGCGCGCTCCGCAGAGCGCGAAACCCATTTGCCTAACCTAAAATTAGGAAGGTAGGAGCGAACTTCCAGTGGACGTTCACTCCGCAGGAAACCCAGTTGCATGGGTTTCCTGACAGGCGGTCAAAAGACCGCCTATTTAAAGCGCCGCACCCACGCTTTCCCGTGTGAGTGCGGCGTTGCTATTCGTTTTACTTCTCCGCGCTCGGTGCACTGACGCTGAAGATCGCACCTCTAACGCCGTCCAGCTTCACGGTTGTGCCGGAGCGCAGCAGGTCGGTCGCGTGCGCCGCACCGACGATGGCCGGTTTATCCAGCGCCATGGCGGCGATGGCCGCGTGAGAGTTCACGCCGTCCATTTCCGTCACAATACCCGAAGCCTGACGGATCAGCGGCATCGTTGCGTTCGTGGTCTTCGGCAGCACCAGAATATCGCCCCTGCGGAACTTCTGCAGCGCTTCCTCCTCCGTTTTGCACACGCACAGCGGGCCGCAGGTACTCAGCACGTTCACAACGGTGCCGGAGACGAGCACGTCGCCCACAAGGTGTACCTTCAGCATGTTCGTCGTGCCGGAAATGCCCAGCGGGATACCCGCCGTGATAACGGCAATGTCGCCCGCCTGCACAAGCCCATGCTCCTCCGCAACTGCAACAATGTGCTCAAACAGCTCGTCGGTGCTGGTCTTTTCCTCCAGCATCACGGGGATTACGCCCCAGGAAAGGCCCATCTGGTTCAGTACCTTGCGGTCGGTCGTGCCGCTGATGATTGGGCACGCCGGGCGGAATTTCGAAATCATGCGCGCCGTAAATCCTGTTTTCGATACGGTCATGATGGCCACCGCACCGAGGTCGTGCGCCGTCGTGCACGTTGCGTGCGAAATGGCAGAGGTCACGTCCTTTTGCACCGGCACATCCCACCGCTCCAGCTGGCGCACGTAGTCGATGTCGTTTTCGGTGCGCTCCGCAATGCGGACCATCGTGCGCACGGCCTCCACCGGGTACGCGCCTGCGGCCGTCTCGCCGCTCAGCATAATGGCGCTCGTGCCGTCGTAGATCGCGTTCGCCACGTCGGTCGCCTCCGCACGCGTCGGGCGCGGATTCTTGATCATGGAGTCAAGCATCTGCGTCGCCGTAATGACCTGCTTGCCGGCGACATACGCCTTGTGGATGAGCTGCTTTTGCAGCACCGGGATCTCCTCCATCGGGATCTCGACGCCAAGGTCGCCGCGCGCCACCATAATGCCGTCCGAAACGCGGATAATGTCGTCGATGTTCTCCACGCCGTCCGTGTTCTCGATCTTCGCGATGATGCGAATGTCGCGGCAGTTGTTTTTTTCAAGCTCGTTGCGGATCATCACAATATCCTCTGCCGAGCGCGTGAACGAGGCGGCGATAAACTCAAAATCTTCCTTCACGCAGAATTCAAGATCTGCGCGGTCTTTTTCGCTGATATACGGCATGGAAAGCGTCACGCCCGGCACATTGATGCCCTTATAAGACGTAATGGGGCCGTCATTCAAAAGGCGGCACTCAATGTCCGTGTCTGTCACCTTTTCCACGACCATTTCAATGAGGCCGTCGTCGATGAGGATATGTGAGCCGCGGTGTACGTCCTTCGGCAGGTCCTTAAACGTGATAGAGCAGCCTTCCGCGTCGCCGGGGCGCTCGTTCGTCGTCAGTGTGTACTTCTGCCCGTGGGTCAGCATCACCTTTTCGGCAAACTTCCCTGTGCGGATCTCCGGACCCTTCGTGTCGAGCAGAATGGCGACCGGCACGTCAAGCTCTTTTCGCAGCTTTTTCACCATATCGGCACGGCGCTTGTGCTCCTCATGCGTGCCGTGCGACATATTCAGGCGCGCCACGTTCATGCCGCTCAAAATCAGCTCGCGCAGCACAGCCTCGTCATCGGTAGAAGGACCCAGCGTACATACGATCTTGGTTTTTCTCATCTATATCGACCCCTTTCATTTTCGCAGACCCCATGGCCTGCACATCAGTGTGGGCTATTTTTCCTTATTATAGCTGAAAAAAGAAAAGAAAGTCAATATGACGGCTAAAAATTAAAAAAGTAACAGGCTATTTGTTGAAAATGACTCGCTTTTTCACACCGGAAGTCATATTTTTCACTTTTGCCGTGCGAGAAAGTATCCTTTTCTGCATTTCGCAGATCGGCAGAGGCAGCAAAGCAAGGATTGCCACGATGCCCCACTGTGTCAAGGTCAGCGGTACGGAGCCGAACAGCGCCGCCGCTTGCGGAAACACGACCACGCCCGCCATCAATGCCGAGCAAATCAAAAACGATACGTTCAGCCCCCGGTTTTTGAACATACCGCGTCCCAAAACCGGCCCCGTACTGCGCATATTATAGCTGTGCACGAGCTGCGAAAGGCTTAGGACCGCAAACGCCATCGTGCGCCCCACGGCGGGCTGCATGGGATCGGCGTCAAAAAACACGCGTCCCACCGTGAATGCCAAAAGCGCCAGCGCGCCGATCATCATACCCTCCACCGCCATTGCAAAACCGAGCCCGTTTGAAAACGCACTGCTGTCCCGCGCGGTAGGCGGGCGGCGCATCACGTCGCCCTGCGGCGGGTCACTGCCCAGTGCCAGCGCAGGCAAAGAGTCCGTCACAAGGTTCACCCATAATAATTGCGCCGGCAAAAGCGGCGTCGGCGTGCGCAGCAAAAACGACACAAGCACCACCAAAATCTCGCCGATGTTGCACGACATCAAAAAATGGATGGTCTTGCGGATGTTGCCGTATACCGTCCGCCCCTCCCGCACGGCGGAAACAATCGTCGCAAAGTTGTCGTCCGTCAATACCATGTCGGCGGCGTTTTTCGCGACCTCCGTGCCGTTTTTGCCCATCGCGCAGCCGATGTCCGCCGCTTTCAGGGCAGGCGCGTCGTTCACACCGTCGCCCGTCATGGCCGTGACGAGCTTCAGCCTGCGAAACGCCTTGATAATGCGCATTTTGTGCGCCGGAGAGACCCGCGCGTACACGGAACACGTCTGCACCGTCTGCAAAAGCGCGTCGTCCGAAAGGCTCTCCAACTCCGCACCCGTCATCACAGCTTTATTTTCAATACCGAGCCGTCCGGCAATGGCTGAGGCCGTCGCAGGTTGGTCGCCGGTGATCATCACGGGGCGAATGCCCGCACGCTTGCACTCGGAAACGGCCTCCGCTGCCTCCGGGCGCGGGGGATCCTCCAGCCCGATAAGTCCCAAAAAGCACAGCCCGCTTTCCGCCGCATCGTCCGTCTCGGGGCAAGCTTCCGTGCGCTTTTCCGCTGCCGCCAGAACACGCAGCGCGTCGTTTGCCATGTCGCGGTTTTTTGCGCTCAGTGCCGCCCGCATCTCGGGTGTTAACGTAACGTTCTTCCCGTTTAAAAGCACATACGTGCAGCGCGGTAAAATCGCCTCCGGCGCGCCCTTTGTGATGACCCTGTATCCGCCCTCCGTTCGCAGTACGACTGTCATACGGCGGCGTTCTGCCGTAAACGGCACTTCAGCCGCTTTCACGCGCTGCTTTTGCAGACGCTCCCAGTCCGATACCGCCGCGACAATCGCCGTTTCGGTCGGGTCACCGAGCAGCTTCTCGCCGCTGCCCTCCACGCTCGTGCACAGCGCCGCCGCAGATAGCAAAGCGTCTTTATCCTGTCCGTTCAGCTCGCCCGCCGCACCCGCGCAGCGCACTGCCGTCATTTTGTTCTGTGTCAGCGTTCCGGTCTTGTCGGAGCAAATGACCTCGCAGCTGCCAAGCGTCTCCACGGCAGGCAAATGCCGAATGATGGCTCGCTTTGCCGCCATGCGCCGCACGCCGAGCGCCAAGACGATCGTCACCACGGCAGGCAGACCCTCGGGTATCGCCGCCACCGCAAGGCTGATGGAGATCATGAACATTTCAAGCGGTTCTGCCTTTTGGATAAGCCCGATCAAAAAAATCGCCGCACATATCCCAAGCACCAAAAGCCCGATGAGCTTGCCCGTGCGCCGCAGCCGCAGCTTTAACGGCGTGTCGGGTGTTTCTTCGTCGCCAAGCATCGCCGCAATGCGACCCATTTCGGTTTGCATGCCCGTTGCGGTCACAATGCCCACGCCCTGCCCGGCAGCGATGCCCGTGCCGGAAAACAGCATGTTTCTGCGCTCCGCCGCGCCGCATTTCTCGTCACACACCGCATTCGCGCTCTTACCGCTCGGCACAGATTCCCCCGTCAGCGCGCTTTCCTCGGCCTCTACGTGTACGCTCTCCAAAAGCCGCAGGTCGGCGGGCACCACGTCCCCCGCGCGGATATATACAACGTCCCCCGGCACGAGTTCCTCGGCGGAGATCACCGCGCGTTTGCCGTCCCGCAGCACATCGGCATGCGGCGCAGAGAGCGTGCGCAGTGCTTCCAGTGCCCGCTCGGCCTTCGCCTCCTGCACCGTGCCGACGAACGCGTTCGCGATGACAATGCCCAAAATCAGCAGCGGGTCCGCCAAGTTCGCGTCCCCCTGCATACATGAGACCGCAAACGACACCGCCGACGCAATGAGCAAGATCAGCACCATAAAGTCGCCGAACTGCAGCATGAATTTCTTTGCAAAGCTCGTTTTCTTCCCCTTCTGCAGCCGGTTTTCGCCGTACACGCCAAGCCGCTTTTTCGCTTCGGAGCCGCTCAGCCCGCGCCCCGCGTCGCTTTGGAGCGCTTTCACGGCCGCCTGTGCCGTCATCGCATAGAATTTTGCTTCCGACATGGGTTTTGACATTTTCCTGCCCCCTTTTCCGGTAATTCTATGCGCGGGCATGCTCGTTTAGAATTTTGAAAGAATTCGTTAATAGAAATCAACTGGCATTTTAAGAAAAATCGCAGTATACTATAACCCAGTTAAAACATTGGAGGTTTATGTAATGAGTTTTCCCGGCATCCCGCCGTTTGACGCCGCCGTCATGGCCTTTATTCAGACGCATTTTCATAACATCGTGACCGATACGGTCTTCCCCATTATCACCATGCTCGGCGAAGCAGGCATCGGGTGGATCGTCCTGTCGCTCATCCTGCTCTGCTTTAAAAAAACGCGCCGCACCGGTGGTTTGGTGCTTATCGCCATGACGGTCACGCTGCTTTTCGGCGAGCTGACGCTGAAAAACATCATCTGCCGCCTACGCCCGTGCAACGTGTTCACGGATTTTCCGATGCTCATCGCGCGCCCCACGTCCTATTCGTTCCCCTCGGGCCACACATCGTCAAGCTTCGCCGCAGCGCTTATTTTGACGCTCCGCCATAAAAAAATCGGCTGGCTCGCGTACATCCCGGCAGCGCTCATCGCGTTCTCCCGCATTTTCCTCTTCGTCCACTACCCCACCGATGTCTTCGCCGGCATGCTCCTCGGCACCCTCGCCGCCCTCCTCACCTACTTTATCGCCAAAGCGATCCAAAAGCGGCGGGCGGAAAAACGTAAGGCTTAAAAAGCACAATATTGCTGAAAAACGAGGACACACCTCCATGCTGAAGTGTGTCCTCGCTTTTATAATTTACCGATTATCGTATTCCAAGATATTCTGCCGCTACATAGCCCGTTTGGCCCGCATACTGCACTTTATACCACCCGGAATTGGAACGATCCAAAACCGTAACCGTTTTGTTGTACGGAATCGTCAAAATCACGCCATAGTTCGTACCGGCTCCGCGGCGCAGATTCAAACCGACATACGGCTTGATCCACCCGGTGACTGTCGTACCCGGATTCGGCTTCGGTGTCGTGCTTGGCGTTTCTGCGGTTATCTGGCTGACCTTCAGGTATTGCGAAGCCACATAGCCGGTCTGATTGCCGTACTGAACCTTGTACCACGCGGAATTGGAGCGGTCTAAAACCGTCACGGTCATGTTGTACGGAATCGTCAAAATCACGCCGTAATTCGTTCCCGCTCCGCGGCGTAGGTTCAGTCCGACATCCGCCGTAATTCTGCCGGTAGTCGTCGTGCTCGGAGTTGGCGCAGGCGTTGCATCCGGCGTAGTGGTCACCGTGCTCACGCTCAAATACTGCGAAGCAACGTAACCGGTACTGCTTCCGTATTGCACCTTATACCATGCCGAATTCGAGCGGTCTAAAACCGTTACCGTCTTATTATACGGGATCGTCAAAATCACACCGTAGCTCGTTCCCGCCCCGCGGCGCAGATTCAAACCGACATCCGCCGTAACCTTGCCGATAACAGTTGTGACCGGCGTAGGCGCAGGAGTCGCTGTGGGAGCCGGTGTCGCCGTTGGTGTGGCGGTCGGCGCAGCTGTGGGCGCTGCCGTCGGTACAGGCGTCGGCTCCGGTGTCTCCGTCGGTACAGTTGCCGTGGTCGTATTATCCACCTTGATCACAATGAAAATAGAGGGGCTTGAGGCCGGTGTGATCTCCGTAATCATGTTACCTTTGTTGCCGTTGCTGTCCGCATACGAGGTCAGCAGGCTGTGCCACATTTTGTCCTCACTCGGGGTATCGCCCCAGAAAAAGCCGATATGCGTATCGCGGTTCGAGGGCGAGCCGCTGCCCGGCAGCATCAAGATCATGTCACCCTTTACAAGCTTGCCGTCCGAGAGCATTTCCTCTTTGGTTTTGTAAACGTAGGTTTTTAAATCGCCGTTGATGATCCAGCTATTGTAGTTGGAAGCACCCGCAAGCAGATCACGGGATTTATACGACGCATACCAATCTGCGCCGCCCGTGACTGAACCGTTCGCGCACATTAAAGCCTGCACGGAGTTTTCCGGCGTTGCATTGTGCGTATTGATGTTCGCCGTACCGGCGTTTAAGCCAAGCTTGCAAAGCACATAGCTGACAAAGCCCGCACAGTTTAGCCCGGCACTTCCGTAATTGTAGCTCGTGTCGCCGTTTGGAGACTGCCAGTCTGCACCCTTATACGGCGTGCCAAGATAATAATGGTCGTTTTCGTGCGCCGTCAGCTCCTGTACGATGCCTTCGCGCGTCACGCCCCAATCTGAAACGGTCTTTGTGCCATTCGGATGGTACAAGTTTCCGTACACCCAGTTCCAATCGTACGCTGCAAGCAGCAAAGAGGTTCCGTATTCCAGCACCGGCTGCGGGTCTTCCTTCTTACCCGTCTCGCTCATCACCTCAAAGTGCAGGTGTGCGCCCGTGGCGTTGCCTGTTGCACCTACACGACCGATGCGCTGTCCGCGCACCACTTCGTCGCCCGCCTGCACATTGATCTCCGATAAATGTGCATACAAGGTGCTGTTTCCGTCCGGGTGCACAATTTCGATCATGTTGCCGTAGCTCATCATCCCGTCAGCGTCTTGTGTGCCGTCCCAAACCTGCACGTAAGACACCGTGCCTTCTTCGGCCGCCACCACAGCAGAGCCCTCCGCAGCCGCTATATCCCAAGCGGTGTGCTGCTCGCTGTATTCCTGTGTGATCTCGTCCCCATCGGGAACCGGGAACAAATAGAGCCCGCCGGTCTCGTAGTCCGATAAAACTTCATACTCCAGCTTTACCGGGTCTGCCACCAGCTGCGGTGCTGTCGTATCCTCCGCATCCGCGGTGGATACATTCTCAGGCTCATCCTCCGTGACCGGCGCGGCGTTTAGATCCGCACTGGGGGGGTGTTCGATGGGTCCGTTTCCAGCAAAACCACTTCCGATTCTGCCGAAACGGTCTCTTCTGCTGCGTCTGCAAGCGCATCTGCAAAAACAAACGTAGAGCCGCATGTAAACAGCAGCAAAACTGCCAGCATCAACGATACGATCCGTTTCATTTCTGTTCTTCTCCTCATATTGATATTTTCCGTACACGTTTGCGCCAACCGCTCAGCGTTAGAGGGTCAGCGCTTCCGTGCATCATAGCTTATATTGATTTTACCATAGCCCATCGAATATAGCAATAGCCGCCATGCAACCTCAGAAGGGTTAAATTTTACGGATTTCCAAGCAGCTCTTCCAACACCCGTCTCACATTATGCGCGGCGTCCTCCTGGATCTCGATGACCCTTGCGCCGGCGTGTTTTGCTACGTCTCTCAGGTCGCACGCGATGGCGGTGTGGTACGAGCAGCCGATGACGAGGAACACGTCGCCGGGCTTCAGCGCCGCCGTCATTTCATACGCTTTCGCGTAGTTCGGCGCGGGGTCACCGTACAGCACGGGCTTATTATAAAGCGCCCACGCCCTGTCCATTTCGTCATCCTCAGGCAGGCCGCCGTGCAGCTCCAGCGCGTCGCTGCCCGCTTTTCTGTGCAGCCCGTCAATGTTCATCGTGATGACCGGCACCTTGTATTCCGCCAGCGCAAAATGCGCGTCGTTCGGCTCCGCGCCGTTCATATTCGCTTTCAGCGCGCGGATGACCTCGTTGTATTCCTCATGGTGACGCTCCGCAAACGTGCGAAACAGCTTTTCACGCACGTCGGGCCGCTCCATAAACGTCGGAATATTGCTCTGCTTGCTGATGCCCGCGCCCGTAAACGCCAGAATTTTCATAAACAAACGCCTCCTTGGTTTTCAACACAAGCATAGCACCGTTTTGCGCGATTATCAAGCCTTATTCGGAGCGCAGCGCCAGCACGGGGTCTTTTTTCGCGGCGCTCTTTGCGGGCAGCAGACCGCCGATCATCGTGATGATGACGCTGATGACGACCAAAATCGCCGCCGCGCCAAAGGGCAGGACCGCCCGCACCGTGCTGCTGCCGACAAGCGCCGCAATGATGGCGTTGATCGGTATCGTCAGCAGCGCCGAGATGCCCACGCCGATGAGACCCGCGCAGAAGCCGATGATGACCGTCTCCGCGTTGAACACCTGCGAGATGTTCGCCTTCGACGCGCCGAGCGCGCGCAGAATGCCGATCTCCTTCGTGCGCTCCAGCACGGAAATATGCGTGATGATGCCGATCATAATGCCCGAAACGACGAGTGACACCGCCACAAATGCAATGAGCACATACGAAATGACGTTCACGATCGACGTGATAGACGACGTGAGCAGCGCCACGTAATCCGTGTATGTGATCTTGTTTTCCTCGTCCACGCCCGCGTTATAGCGGTCGATGCAGTCGGAAATGGCTTCCTTATTTTCAAAGCTGTCCGTGTAAAGGCTGATGGACGACGGCGCGTCGTAGCTCACCTTGCCGAAGCTCTCCATGTTGTCTGCGTAGCTCGCACCCTTGATATACTGGTCGTAAAGCGAGACGAGAATTTCCTCGTCCGGCGTGTTTTCGAGCCAATTATCGAGCGCCTGCGCCATAGACGTTTCGTCCGTCGGCATAGCCGCCGCGCCGCCCATCGCGGTCATATCCATGTCGCCGTAGCCCTGCGGCATTTCGGTCGGTGTTGACACCGTACTCGTGTCCCCGTCGCTGTTCTGCGCGCTGTAATAGAGGATCATCTGGTACAGCGAAGCCTTTTCGGAAACGCCCATTTCGGAGACGTACTGCTTTGCGTCCTCGGCCTTTTCTGCGTCGGTCGGCGCTTCAAACGCCATGCCGTTTAAGACATTCACGTTCTCGTCCGCTTCCTGCGCCTTTACGATGGCGCTGTCGTTCGTGTGCTGAATGATATAGTCCGTCAGCTTTGCCGTATACGCCACGGGCGTCGTCAGCACGGCGTTCTGCGGGTCGTCACTGAGCCGCACAATGCCGGTGATTTTCAGCTCCAGCCCGTCGCTTTCCACCTTCTCGCTCAACGCGGAGCCAGAAAGCTCCGTGAACGTGCCGTCGTCGTTTTCCGCATAGCGGTCGCACGCCGGCAAAAGCAAAAACGTGCGGTCGCAAATGTCTTTATAGTCCCAGTCCATCGCGGCCGGTTCACTGCCGTCTGCCACGGTGTCCTGCAAATCTCTGAATTCGTCCTCCGTCAAAATGCCCAGCTGATACAGCACCTCGGCAGAAAGCGAATTGTCGCGGTTCAGCACCAGCACCGTCTCATCATATTCTTCCGGCCAATCGCCGTACAAAAGCTCGTAGTGGTCGGTGACAACGCGGCTCACCGCCTCGCCGTTCGCGCCGGGCGTCAGCTCAGAGAAATTCTCTGCGCCGGACGAACCACCCGTCATCATGCTCATCATCGTCTTCTGGTTCTGCATCATCAGTCCAAAGCCCGAGGTACTCTCCGCCTCGTCCGATGCATCCGTGTCCACGCTCGTGTTGATGAGGTTCCCGTCTGCGTCGTGCGCATACACGTCAAACTGCACGTCATACGAATACACCACGCCGTTTTCGCCGAGGTACGCCTGAATCTCACTCTCGGGGTCATCGAGATATTTCTTAAACTCGGTCAGGTTATTCTCCGTGATGCTCGTTTCCATCGTTTTTTCCATCTGCATCGTGCGGTAATCGGCATGCACGCCCGCTGCGGGCCCGCTGTCTTCGTCCGTCATGGCGTCCTGCATCATGTCGTCGTGCATGTTCATCATGCCGGAAAGGTCGATCGTCGTCTCGCTGATCGTCAGCGGATAAGACGCCATCGTCTCCTTTTGAATATCCGTAATATACTGGTTCACGCCGGTCGAAAGCGACAAAATGAGCGCAATGCCGATGATGCCGATGGAGCCCGCAAACGCCGTCAAAAGTGTTCTGCCCTTTTTGGTGCGCAGGTTGTTAAAGCTCAATGCGAGGGACGTGAACACGCTCATCTGCGCCTTGCCCATATTCTTGTGCTGCGGCGCGGGCACGGCCTTTTCATCCGGCGTAAACGGGTCGCTGTCGCCGATGATCTCGCCGTCCTTCAATTTCACGATGCGCGTCGCATACTGCTCGGCAAGCTCCGGGTTATGCGTCACCATAACGACAAGGCGGTCCTTCGCGACCTCCTTCAAAAGCTCCATGACCTGTATACTCGTTTCGCTGTCCAGCGCGCCGGTCGGCTCATCCGCCAGCACCACGTCCGGGTCGTTGACGAGCGCACGCGCGATCGCCACGCGCTGCATCTGCCCGCCGGAAAGCTGGTTCGGCCGCTTGTGCGACTGCTCCCCGAGCCCCACGGCTGCGAGCGCCTTCTGCGCTCTTTCCTTTCGCTCGCTGCGCGGCACGCCGGAGATCGTCAAGGCAAGCTCCACGTTCGACAAAATGCTCTGGTGCGGGATGAGGTTATAGCTTTGGAACACAAAGCCGATCGTATGGTTGCGGTAAGAGTCCCAGTCGCGGTCCTTATACTGCTTTGTCGAAATGCCGTTGATGATGAGGTCGCCGGAATCGTAGCGGTTCAGTCCGCCGATGATATTTAGAAGCGTCGTTTTGCCGGAGCCGCTCGGCCCCAGCACGGCGACGAACTCGTTATCGCGCAGGTTTAAGCTGACGTCTTTCAGGGCGTTCTGCACGAGCTCGCCGGTGCGGTACTGCTTGCGGATATTTTGAATTTGAAGCATGGCTTTCTCCTTTTTCCTTCAAAATGTATAGCGTAACAGGTATAGTGTATAGCGTTTTGCGCGCGGCGCTGTGAATAATTTGTAAATGCGCTGTAAACAAAAAGCCCGTTTCTGGCAGAAAACTACCAAACCGCGGCAGAAAAATCGTAGACAGCCGGAGAATTTATGCTATACTGAGTTATACTGGTATTTTATCGGTCAATAAGGAGGAATTTGAAATGGAACCGATTTGGACAAAACTCTATGACGCTGCAAAGGCGGTCTTAAACCCGCGTCAGGTCTCCAACTACATTGACGCCGGCGGTGTTGCGGCGGCCATTGAATCCGCTTCCGGCAAAATTTACGTCGGCGTATGTGTAGACACGGCCTGCACGCTCGGCATTTGTGCGGAGCGCAACGCGATATTCAACATGCTTACAAACGGCGAAAACGCGTTCCGCCGCGTCATCGCGATCGGCTCGAAAGGCAAAGCAATGGCCCCCTGCGGCGCCTGCCGCGAGCTGATGAGCCAGATGATGCCGGAAACCTACCGCGACATCGAGATCATGCTCGACTACGAGACCGGCCGCGTTGTAAAGCTCGGCGAGTTAACACCGGAGTGGTGGATTTAAACGCTCTGCTTTTAATTTCTAAAGGCTTGCAGCGCAAGCCTTTTAGGGAACCCATACAACTGGGTTCCCTGCGGTTTGAACGTCCCCCGGACGTTCAAACCTACCCTCCTAGTTTTAGGGTAGGCAAAAGGATTTCGCGCTCTGCGGAGCGCGCCTCAGGACCTTGCCCCGAGACCCCATAAACTTTCTCGAAGAAAGTTTAATCAAAGACTTTTAAGTCTTTGTATACGCAAGAACGGCGCAGGTTTTGAGCCTGCGCCGTTTTTCTATCTTCTGTTCACTTTTACTGCGCTTTGCCGATCTCCAGCGCTTTTCTATTGAAGCCGAGCATATCCGCTTTTCTCGCGGGGATACACTTTTGCAGCGCTTTATCGAGCGTTTCTTCCGTGCAGAACGCAAGCTCCTTGCGCAGCTTGCCGACCAAGATGATGTTCGCAAGGCCTTTCAGACCGTTTTCCTCCGCCAGTTTTGATGCCGGGACATAGAAAACGGTCACGTCGTCGCGCTCTACACGCTCGTCGATGAGGCTGCTGTCAAGTAAGATCGTGCCGCCGGGCTCGACCTCGTTCACGAACTTATCGAGTGACGGGCGATTCATGGCGATGAGCACGTTCGGGTTCGTCACAAGCGGCGAGCCGATGGGTTCATCGGAGAGACAAATGCTGCAATTCGCGGTGCCGCCGCGCATCTCCGGGCCGTAGGACGGCAGCCAAGAGAGCTCCCTGCCCTCGATGAGGCCTGCATACGCCACAACTTTACCGGCGAACAAAATGCCCTGACCGCCGAAACCGGCAAAAACGATGTTCAAGTCTTTCATTTCAGCCTGTCCCCCTTTGTGCCGTCTTTATACACGCCGAGCGGGTAGTACGGAACCATGTTCTTTTCGAGCCAATCGAGCGCCTCAACCGGCGACATGCCCCAGTTCGTCGGGCAGGTGGAAAGCACCTCTACAATGGAGTAGCCTTTGCCCTCAATCTGGTTCTGGAACGCCTTTTTGATTGCCTTTTTTGCGATATTGACATTCTTCACGTTATCGACGGTCACGCGCTGTGCAAGCGCCACGCCGTCCAGTGTGGAGAGCATTTCGCAGATGCGCACCGGGTAACCTGCCGTGTTGACATCACGGCCGTACGGGGTGGTCTGCGTGACCTGATTCGGCAGGGATGTCGGCGCCATCTGGCCGCCCGTCATGCCGTAAATTGCATTGTT
This sequence comes from uncultured Eubacteriales bacterium, assembly GCA_934643185.1. GTDB lineage: Bacteria > Bacillota > Clostridia > Oscillospirales > Acutalibacteraceae > Hominenteromicrobium. The sequence continues at coordinate 2,723 of CAKUBN010000016.1, read as the reverse complement.
TACAAAGATAACGGTGATGTTTTCGCCGCGCGTTGCCGCGTGGACAGTCTCCGCCGTACCGATGGCTGCAAGGTCGCCGTCGCCCTGATAGGTGAACACAACGTCCTCCGGCTTTGCGCGCTTGATGCCCGTTGCGACCGCTTGGGCTCTGCCGTGCGGCGCCTGCACCATATCGCAGGTGAAATAATCGTAGCACATAACGGAGCAGCCGACCGAGGCCACGCCGACCGTTTTGCCGTCGATGCCGAGCTCTTCTATCGCTTCCGCAACAAGGCGGTGAATGATGCCGTGCGTGCAGCCGGGGCAATAATGCAGCGGCGCGTCTGTTAGCGTAGACGGCTTTTTAAATACAACTGCCATTTGATTCTATCCTTTCGCCTTATTTCAAAAGTTTATCGATCTCGCCCAGAATTTCCTTCGGGGTAGGAATCACACCGCCGGTACGGCCGTAGAAGTGCACCGGCACGCGGCACTCTGCCGCAAGACGCACATCGTCTACCATCTGGCCCATGCTCATCTCCACAACGAGCAGCTCTTTGGCGTGGTCTGCCGCGCGCTTAATGGCGTCCTTCGGGAACGGCCACAGCGTGATGGGACGGATTAAACCGACCTTTTTGCCGGCTTCGCGCGCCTTATTTACGGCGCTGCGCGCCACACGGCTCGATGCGCCGTACGCGACGACGATGACGTCTGCGTCCTCTGTGCGGTATTCCTCCGCGCGCTGCTCCTTTTCTTCGACGATCTTATAGCGCTCGTAACGCGCGCGCACAAGGTCCTCAAGCGCGTTCGGCGTAAGGTAAAGGGAGTTGATGATGTTATGCTCTCTTTTATTTTCATGGCCGCAGGCCGCCCAAGGCTTTTCGGGCAGCTTTCTGTCCTTATGCTCCGGCAGCTCCACCGGCTCCATCATCTGGCCCAGCATGCCATCTGCAAGGATCATCGCGGGCATGCGGTATTCGTCGGCCTTATCAAACGCATCGGAGACAAGGTCGACCATTTCCTGCACCGTGGACGGCGCGAAAACGAGGATCTGGAAGTCGCCGTGGCCGAGCGCCTTGGTCGCCTGCCAGTAATCGGACTGCGAGGGCTGAATGCCGCCGAGGCCCGGGCCGCCGCGCTGCACGTTGATGATGAGCGCCGGCAGGTCAGAGCCCGCCATGTAGGAAATGCCCTCGCCCTTCAGGCTGATGCCGGGCGAGCTGGAGGAGGTCATGGCGCGCACGCCGGCTGCAGCCGCGCCAAGCACCATGTTGACCGCCGCAATTTCCGATTCCGCCTGCAAATATGTACCGCCGATCTTCGGCATACGCTTTGCCATATAAGCCGCAAGCTCTGTCTGCGGCGTGATGGGGTAGCCGAAGAAATGATGACATCCCGCCTGAATAGCGGCTTCGGCCAGGGCTTCGTTGCCCTTCATCAAAACTTTTTCTGCCATTTTTATAACTCCTCTCTCAGCGTTCCACCGTGATCGCCGAATCCGGGCACATGGTGGCGCATGCCGCGCAGCCTACGCACGACGCCTCATCGGTCAGCTCTGCGGGGTGATAACCCTTTGCGTTCAAACGATCCTTCGCGAGCGCGATGATCTTTTTCGGACACGCGTGAATGCACATGGAGCAGCCTTTACATACTTTTTCGTCTACAATGATCCTTGCCATTCGGTTTCCTCCTTTATCCTTCGGTTTCGTCCTCCCAGACAAACCGCACATATCGTTTTACCGCTTTAAAGCCCTCGGGCAGCGTGTTTTCCACCGCAAAATCCGGCACGGTGGAATAGAGAAGCGGCAGATGGCACAGCTCTGCGGCTTTCTCTGCAAACGGCACAGCGTCTAAAACCGTCTGCATATCGGTCTGCACAGCGAGGTTAGAATTGTTCACGACCGCCGTCGCCTTCAGGTGCGACGCCGTTTCGATCTCCCGAAGCAGCGGAAGCGTTTCTTCCGGCTTTGTGGAAAGCACACGGTAGCGGTTTACAACGTACAGCATCTCGTACCCGGCGGTTTCGATCTGCCGGTGCAGCTGCCCAAGCGCCGTAGCGCCCACGTCGTCGCCGCCCGCATCGATGAAAATATCGGCGTTCTCCATATTGAAAATGGAGAAGATCTCCGGCGGCAGCACAGGAGTATCGAGCGTCGTGTTCGCAAACACCGGTTTGATAAGCTCCACGCCCAGCTTTTTGAGCAGCGCGGAATAATCCGACGAACGGAAATACGGGTTCACGACGTCCATGTCCACAACGACGCTGCGCCGGCCGCGCTGTGCCGCCTCTGCCGCCAAATTCAGCGCCAGATTGGTTTTTCCGCAGCCGTAATGCCCGCAAATGACCGTGATGGAACTTTTCATGCGCTCACCCTTTCTTCTATAATTAAAGCGGTCCGGTACCCATCATCATACCACCGGACCGCCGAAAAATCAACCTTTCCCGCCGACTTCGCCGCTTTATTCATAAATTCTTTATAAGTTTTACAAAATATGGGATTCGTGAAAGCGAGTTTCTTAGGGCTCTTTGGCAACAAAGCAGTGAAGTTTTTTCGTTTCACGAAAAAGTGAAGCCGCGCCTGCGGCGCTGTGAAGTTTGATACGCTGTATCAAACGAAGTGAAACAAATCCTCACGCCCGCAGGCGTTTCACAACAACCGTAGGTTGTTCAGACCGTCGAGAAACCCCAGTTTTGTGTCAGGCAAAACTGGGGTTTTGAATCGATTTTGGACAAAAATAGAGAA
>CAKUBN010000015.1 GCA_934643185.1 uncultured Eubacteriales bacterium | reverse complement strand
ACTTATCGCCGAAATATCTCTTCAGCAGACCTGCAAATGCCTTGCCGTGGCGGGCCTCGTCGCGGGCCATTTCGTGAACGGTGTCATGGATAGCGTCGAGGTTTGCAGCCTTAGCGCGCTTTGCGAGGTCGAACTTGCCAGCGGTTGCGCCGTTCTCAGCCTCAACACGCATCTCGAGGTTCTTCTTCGTGCTGTCCGTCACAACTTCGCCGAGCAGCTCTGCGAACTTTGCAGCGTGCTCTGCTTCTTCGTAAGCAGCCTTTTCCCAGTAGAGGCCGATCTCCGGGTAACCCTCACGGTGTGCAACTCTTGCCATTGCAAGGTACATACCAACCTCACTGCACTCGCCCTGGAAGTTTGCGCGGAGGTCTTCGAGGATATCCTCGCTGACGCCCTGTGCAACGCCAACAACATGCTCAGCGGCCCAAGTCATGTTCTCTTCCTGCTTCGTGAACTTGGAAGCCGGCGCCTTACATACCGGGCAGAACTCCGGAGCTGCTTCGCCTTCAAAAACGTAACCACATACGGTGCATACAAACTTTGCCATGATAAAATCCTCCTGAAAATTTAATTTGATTTTTTATTTGCGGCTTTTAAGCCGTTTTATTTTTTGTTTCTTTGCATTCGGCGCACACGCCGCCGAACAGCAGGTCTTCTTTTGTAACTGTAAACCCGTGCTCTGCCTCGATGCGCTCGATCGTTTTGCTGTCCACAAGCGGTTCAAAGATATCGAGCACGCGCCCGCAGCAGTCGCAGACGAAGTGGCTGTGTGCCGAAGTATCGCCGTCGAAATGCTCCTGCCCGTTGATGACGCCGACGCTTCTCGCTTTGCCCTCTGCACAGAACTTTTTAAGATTGCGGTAAACTGTGCCGAGGCTAAGGTCGGGATATTCGGGCCGCAGCGTATCGTAGAGCCACTCTGCTGTTGGGTGCACCGTTGTGGCGCGCAGTGCATTGTAGATCGCTTCTCGCTTTCGGCTGAACTTTTCCGGCGTCGGCTTCACCTCCTTTAGGTTTGTGGGATTTCTTTCTCCCTCACTTGTTGACACTATTATAGCACGCCTTTTTCGATTTGTAAATAGTAATAATTATTATTTTCATTATTATTTTGTAAACAAATTGTGAACGGAAGCGGTTCCACATGGAATTTTCTATTTTGGTGATGCTTTCCAGGGTTATTTGAGCCGCTTATTTTCGTATCTTTTCCCGCATTCGTTCTTTTATTTACTATAGTATAGCCCTATTTGTGTCTTTTTCGTGAAAACGAGGTTACAGTTTTGGCGCATCTTTATGGTTTTCTCTTTTTTCGAACAGCCCACGCTGTTCGCTGTTTGGGAGACCCCCTAATTGGGTCTCCCATGAACAAACAGTCCGCTAGACTGTTCAGCAATGCGAAGCATTGCTTGCTCCCTTGTCCTGATTTTTTGGGAGGCAAAAGGGTTTCGAGCTCTGCGGAGCTCGACCAAAGGCTTTGCCTTTGGAAACCACAAACTTTTGAAAAAGTTTGATCAAAACTTTATTCGTTCGCTTTTCGGCAGCAAAATGCAAAAAACGGCTTTACGTTTTTACCCGCAAAGCCGCTTTCTGCTTCTTTAAATTATCCCTGCGTTGTGCCGAGGATATTGAGGTACTTCATCAGGCTCTTTGCTGCGGCGACGATGTCGTCATCCTGCACGAGATACGGCAGATCCTCCGGCTCGAACCATGTCTGCGTATAGCGCTCCAGCACCGGGCGTACCATTTCGCGGTCGGCGTCCGTGCACGGCTTGCCTTCGCCCGTGGGATTCAGCATGCCCGCAATGAACTTGATGCCGCTCTTCACGCGCGCTTCGCCCGTCAAGTCCCACTCGCCCTTTCTGGTGCAGTTGATGCCCTGCTTCACGGCGACGTCCACTTTCTTTTCCACGCGCTTCTCGAACTCTGCGTAATCGCCGGCTTCGTTCCACGCGATCTCGGCAAGTGCATACAGACGCGGGAACAGCATTTCTTCAAGGTGCTCCGGCGTTTCCACCTGCTCCGTCCACAGTGCGGCTTCGTAGCCAAGCATGTTCGGGCTATCTGCATAGCTCTTGCCCATGACGATCGGCTGATAGTGGTAGACCTTATGCAGCGAGTTGATGCCGTGCGGGTAATCGAGATACAAGCCGACCATGTTGGAGAAGATCACCTTGCCGCCGCGCTCGATGAACGCCGGCACCGGCGCCTCGTGCTGCGCCGTCCAATACTGCACGACGTTTTCGGTATCGACGTCTTTCGATTCCAGAACGTCGTTCCAGCAGACGGCGCGCTTGCCGTGCTTTTTGAGAATAGCGACGACACGCTTCGTGAAGTAGCCCTGCAAATCTTCATAATCGGTAAGGCCAAGCGCTTCCATGCGCGCCTTGCAGTGCGGGCATTTTTTCCATTCGGTCTTCGGCGCTTCGTCACCGCCGATGTGGAAGCGGTCGTCCGGGAACAGTGCGCAGACTTCTGTCAGAAGCTTTTCGATAAACTCGAATGTTTCGTCCTTACCGGGGCAGAGAATTTTCTCAAAAATGCCGCCAAACTGGCACAGCTCCGTTTTTTCGCCAAAGCAGCTCAAATGCGGGTATGCCGCAATCATCGATCTGGCGTGGCCCGGCATATCGATTTCCGGGATGATCTCCATGCCGCGCACGCGGGCATATTCGATAATGCTCCTGATCTCCTCCTGCGTGTAATACGTGCCGGTCGTTTCGTGCAGCAGCGGCAGCGTTTTGCACTCGATGCGCCAGCCCTGGTCATCTACAAGATGCCAGTGCAGAACATTCAGCTTCACACGCGTCATCTGGTCGATGACCTTTTTCACTTCGTCCGCCGTAAAGAAATGACGGGAGCAGTCAAGCGACAGGCCGCGATGACCGTAGTGCGGTGCGTCTTCAATGGTGACAATTGGCAGCGCTTCGCCCTCTGCTGTAAGCTCCGTGACAGTCGTCAGCGCCCATACGGCGCCGCTTTCGTCCGCCGCTTCCACGGTGATGCCGTCCTTTGTGACGGTCAGCTTGTAGCCCTCTTTTGCGATATCGGCCTTTTTCAGCGTGATAAACCCGTTTTCGGCGGTCTCCACGTGGCCGTCCAGTCTTGCAGCAAATGCCTCAAGGCACCACGGTGCAAAATCACCGAGCGAAACGGTGACGGTCTCCGGCAGCTTCACACTGCCCTCCTGCATGTGCACCGATCCGCGCGGCGCGGGAATAAGATTCAACATAAGCAAGATTCCTTTCTTCGGGCAAACGAATAACACGCTTGCCCTTTTACAACTTCTCCTCGGCTGCAACCGAACCGCAGCCTTTTTGTTCTATTAAGAACATTATACCGCAATTTGCTTCTTTTGCAAGAAAATTGTGCTATATTTCTATATAATTTTCAAAATTTTAATAATTATAAGCAGATATGACAAAGCGGAATTTTGAATCTCCGCCTGGACTTGTCGAAATAGATATGGTATACTTCAAGCGAAAAGTTTTTGCACGACGGAGGAGCAAACATGGGCAGACTGATCTTAATTACGAATGACGATGGCATTGACGCAGGCGGCATTCGCCAGCTGGCGGAGACAGCAAAAGCATTCGGCGAAGTGTGGGTCGTCGCACCGGAGAGCCAGCGCAGCGGCAAATCGCACAGCGTAACGTATTTAGAGCCGCTTTACGTGCGCGAGCGTCCGGGTTACATGGACGGCGTAAAGGCATACGAATGCAGCGGCGTGCCGGTGGACTGTGTGCGCGTGGGCATCCATCTGCTCGGTCGCAAGCCTGACGTTGTGCTTTCCGGCATCAATAACGGCTACAATATTTCCGGCGATATTCAGTATTCCGGCACGGCGGGCGCTGCGCTGGAGGCCGCTTTCTGGGGAATCCACGCCATCGCGCTTTCCCAGGCCAACCTCGATTATCATCCCGTGACCGACCGCTACTTGCGTGAGCTCATCGGTGAATATATTGATAAACCTCTGCCGCAAAACACGGTTTGGAATATCAACTTTCCCGGCTGCGCACCAGAAGACTGCAAGGGTGTAAAGCACGGCTGCGCCGTTTCGCAGGATGATTTTTACACGGACAGCTTCACCTGCAAAACACTCGGGGACGGCACGGTGGAATACACGGTCGTGCCCGGCAGAAACTGGCACGGCAGCGAAGGCACCGACCTTGGCGCAGTGTGCGACAACTACGTCGCCGTCGGCACCGTGACGAATGTGCGATAATAAAAACATACAGATTTTGCACCTGCTCTTTGAAATCGCAAAAGCAGGTGCTTTTCTATTTTTAAAAACCGTGTTATACTGAAGAAAAGCAAAACATTGAAAGGAAACAGAACATGGTAATATTAGGTGTAGACCTCGGCAAAGCGCGTACGGGCGTTGCCGTATGCGATAAAAGCGAGCTGCTCGCAAGCCCCGTAGAGGTCGTGAACGAGCACAACCGCGAGCGCCTTTTGGAGCGTGTAGCGCAGCTTGCCAAAGCGCGCCGCGCCGAGCAGATCGTTGTCGGTCTGCCGCGCAACATGGATGGCAGCGAGGGCGAAAGCGCGCAGAACGCGCGCGCTTTCGGTGCGGAGCTTGCAGAAAAGACCGGGCTGCCCGTTGATTTCTCCGACGAACGCGGCACGACTATCACGGCACACGGCTTTTTAAACGAAACAAATACGCGCGGTAAGCGCCGCAAAGCAACCGTGGACGCCGTGGCAGCGACGATCATTTTGCAGGATTATCTCGATTATCGGCGAAACCGCAAAGGGTAATTTACACAAAAAACGCATAGACAAATTCGCTTCGCCTGTGCTATAATAACGATGTGCCGCGCAGAAATGCGTTTTTAAGGCACGGAAAGGAAAGATAACTATGGGTTACAAAATCATCACCGATTCCACCATCGATATGGATCATAAAATGATCGAAGAGTTAGGCCTCACAGTGGTGCCGCTCCGCTTTACAATCGACGGTAAAACATATAAAGACAAGGCAGATCTTTCGGATATGCCGACGGAAACCTTCTATGCAAAGCTGCGCGAGGGCAAAATGTCCACCACGTCGCAGATCAACGCCGACGAGTTCACGCAGGTCTTTGAGCCTGTTCTGCAGGGCGGCGAAGACGTTCTGTACATTGCGTTTTCCAGCGGTTTATCCGGCACCTGCCAAAGCGCCTTCATCGCGCGCGATGAATTGAAAGAAAAATATCCCGAGCGCAAAATTTATGTGTTCGATTCGCTCTGCGCGTCCCTCGGCGAAGGTTTGCTCGTATACCATGCAGCCATGCTGAAGCGCGCCGGCACGGACATTGATTCGCTGTATAAGTGGCTCGGTGAAAACGTTTTGAAGCTCTGCCACTGGTTCACAGTGGACGACCTCAACCACTTAAAGCGCGGCGGCCGCGTTTCCGCCACAGCAGCGCTCGTCGGCACTTTGCTCGGCGTAAAACCCGTTTTGCATGTGGATGACGAGGGCCACCTCATCCCGGTCAGCAAGGTGCGCGGCAGACGGCAGTCCCTTGATGCCCTTGTGCAGAAAATGGAAGAGACCGCCATTCAACCCGCAGACCAGACCGTGTTCATCAGCCACGGCGATTGCCTGGCAGACGCCGAATACGTCGCAAACCGCGTGCGCGAAAAATTCGGTGTGAAGAACATTTATATCAACTTCGTCGGTCCTGTGATCGGCGCACACTCCGGCCCCGGCACCGTAGCGCTGTTCTTCATCGGCGAGCACAGATAAAGGAGCATATACTATGTTAAACGGCAACACGATAGAGCTCGGCGTATGCTACTACCCGGAGCACTGGGATACTTCGTTCTGGAAAGAGGATATGCTGCGCATGAAATCCTACGGCATCGGTGTCATCCGCGTGGCGGAATTTGCGTGGAACCTCTTTGAGCCGGAGGAAGGGCGCTTTGACGACAGCTTTTGGGACCGCTTTTTAAATGTGGCAAAGGACTGCGGGATGCAGGTCATCTTCTGCACGCCCACCGCGACCCCGCCCGCCTGGCTGACGGAAAAATACCCGGAAGTATTAAACTGTGATATTTACGGCCACCCGGTCTACCACGGTATGCGCAAGCACCACAACATGACATCCCCCGTGTACCTCGATTTTGTAAAGAAGATCGTTGAGCACATTGCGGCGCATTACAGCGCACATCCCGCGATCATCGGCTGGCAGATCGATAACGAAGTCAACTGCGAGACGAACAGCTACCACGCGCCGAGCGACCACGAGGCGTTTCGTGAGTACCTCAAAGAAAAGTACGGCACGCTCGAAAACCTGAACCGCGCCATGGGCACAACATTCTGGAACCAGACCTACACGAACTGGGAGCAGGTTCACCTTTCGCGCTACACGCTTGCAAATTCCAACAATCCGCACATGATGCTGGAGGAAAAGCGCTTCATTTCTGAAGCGGCAATAAACTACATCGGCATACAGGCGGATATTATCAAGAAATACCGCCGCCCGGAGCAGTTCATCACGACGAACGGGCTTTTCGGCGTGATGGATAACCACAAGCTCGTCAAGGAAAAGCTCGACTTCATGACATATGACAGCTACCCGAACTTCGCGTTTGCGATGGAGGGCAACAAGCTTGCGCCCGGCTCTTTACGCGACCGCGAAACGTCATTTAACCTTGCGAAAACGCGCAGTGTTTCAAACCGCTTCGGCATCATGGAGCAGCAATCCGGCCCCGGCGGCTGGAACACCCGTCTTTTGCAGCCCGCGCCAAAGCCCGGCCAATTAAGACTGTGGACGTTCCAGTCCATTGCGCACGGTGCAGATTTTGTCAGCTACTTCCGCTGGCGCACCTGCACGTTTGGCACGGAAATGTATTGGCACGGATTATTGAACTATGATAATTTTCCGAACCGCCGCATGGAAGAGCTCCAGCACGTGCACGAGGATATTCAGAAGATCCAGCGCATCGCGGGCACGAAGCACACGGCGAAATTCGCCATCCTCTGCGACTACGACAACGAGTGGGACGGCATGGAAGACAAATGGCACGGCCCTTTAAACTGGGAGAGCACCGACGGGTGGTTCAAGGCCCTGCAGCGCGCACACATCCCGTTTGAGTTTGTCAACATCAACGACGAGGGCACGTCCCAGCCGCTCGGGAACTTCACGGCTGCTGTGTACCCGCACCCAACCATCATGACGCCCGCCCGCGCGGAAATATTACGCGCTTACGCCGAAAACGGCGGCACTCTTTTCTTCGGCTGCCGCTCCGGCTATAAAGATATTGACGGGCAGTGCCCCATGATGCCGATGCCGGGGCTCTTAGCGCCGCTGACCGGCTGCACCGTGGAGGATTTCACGTTCATCGGCCCGGCGGACGAAAAGGAATACATAACGCTCGGCGAAAAGAAAATCCCCGCGCCGACGTTTAACGATATTCTGCGCCCGGATTTTGAAAGCTGCGAGGTGCTGGCGACGTATGACGGCAACTATTACAACGGCAAGCCCGCGCTGACGAGAAACAAGGTCGGCGAGGGCACGGTCTACGCCTGCGGATCCGTTTTCGCGGAGGAAACCGCCGCGGCGCTTTTGGAGCTGCTGCCGAAAGATGGGCTCTGCCCTGCGACGGGCTGGCTGGAGCTGCCCGAGGAGATCGAGCTCACGGTGCGCACAAACGAGAATAACGGCCGCAGCTACGCGTTTTTGCTCAACTACACCGCGCAACCGCAGACCATCACCGCATTGAAGCCGACGAAAGACCTGCTCACGCGCGAAACGCTTGACGGCACATGTACCGTGGAGCCCTACGGCGTGCTTGTACTGGATAAACCGCTGTAACAGATACCGTAAATTTCTGTTTTCAGCGCTGTTTCTATCAATATCGCAGATATAATCAAACATTTTATAGACTTTTCCTTTTCAATTATTTACAATAAAGAAAAGATTTTGGGAGGAATTTACATGAAAGAGGAAGAAAAAATCTTTGCCGGGCAGTTCTTCTGCCCCGGTCATCCGGATTTGAAGGCCATCAAGCTGCGCTGCCACAACCTGTGCAGCGCCTACAACGCAACGCTGGAGGACGAAACCGAGAAGCGCAGTGAGATCGTGCACCAGATCTTCGGCGATTTCGGCGAGGGCTCGTTCGTGCAGGGGCCGATTCAAATCCATTACGGCACACATACGCACATCGGCAAAAGCTTCTTCGGCAACTTCAACCTGACCATTCAGGACGACGCACCTGTGACGATCGGCAACCACTGCAACTTCGGCCCGAACGTAACGATCGTCACGCCGATGCACCCGATCATTGCGGAGGAACGCCGCGTGCTGAAAACGAAGGACGGCCGCGAACTTCGCGTGTGCTACGCAAAGCCCGTCACCATCGGCAACGACTGCTGGTTTGGCGCAAATGTTGTCGTGTGCCCGGGCGTAACCATCGGTGATAACTGCGTCATCGGCGCAGGCAGCGTCGTAACGAAGGACATCCCGGCAAACAGCGTGGCTGTCGGCAACCCGTGCCGCGTGCAGCGCGCCATTACGGAAGAAGACAGCATGAAGTACCACCCGGAACGCTTCGGCGAAGAGGAATTCGTGTTTGACGAATAAGCTAAGCTTGCGGTAAACGTGATTAAAAGTTTTTGATCGAACTTTTTTCAAATGAAGTTCAAACCGAACCTACGGTTCGGTCGTGGGGTCTCGGGGCAAAGCCCTGAGGCGTCGTCCGCAGAGTGCGAAATAATTTTGCCGACTGATATAATTTATCCACTCCCGGCGTAGCCGGGAGTGGATTTCTTCTTATTGAGCTTACGTTTTGTGCTTTTTAAGGTGATTGGCGCAACTTGCATATATACCCTCGTCAGAGGGCACTTATAATACACAAAAACAGCTCCGAGCTTTTTGCCCGGAGCTGTTCTCAATTCACCTTAATTCGAATTAGAAGTAAACGACCTGATTCTTCTCTGCGCTCTCAAAGATCGCTTCCATCAGCTTCATCAGCTGGCGCTGCTGGTCGTGCGTGACGATCTGCTCTGCTTCGCCGTTGACAACTGCTGCGATGTTGCGATAATAATCGTGAATGTCGCAGTCGATTCTCGGCAGAGGAAGCTCGCTGATCGTTTCCGGCGTTCTCGGCGCCATGGTCTTCGTGAGGCCTGCTGCGGTGACGATCGGCACTGCATCGTGCTCTTCGTCCGCCGTTGCGATGACGATCTTGCCGTTGACCTGGAAGTCATCGATGACAGCCGTGCCGTTCAGACCTTCGATATACCAACGCGGCAGGTTGATGAAGTTGCTCGTGCCGACTTCTACGGTGAACACGAGATCGTTATCAAACTTGAACGTAGCGGTGAAGCCGTCGTCCACTTCTTCGTTCGTTACGTTGGACAGCGTTGCGTAAACGGAAATCGGCATTTTGCCCATCATCATGTTCATCTGGTCAAGGAGGTGCACGCCCCAGTCAAGAACCATGCCGCCGCCCTGTGCCTTCGTGTTTCTCCAGTCGCCCGGGATACCGCGGGAACCGTGAACACGGGACTGAATGGCGAAAACACGACCGAGCTGACCGGACTTTGCAATCTTCTCCGCAACGCGGAAATCCTCGTCCCAACGGCGGTTCTGATGAACCGTGAAGACGGAGCCCGTGCGCTTGGAGGCTGCGATCATCTCTTCGAGATCAGCGGTGCAAAGCGTGACCGGCTTCTCGCTGATGGCAACCTTGCCCGCTTCCATAACCTGAATGCAAACCTTCTTGTGCTGATCGTTCGGGATTGCGACCGTTACAACATCAACGGTCTTGTCGGCAAGCAACTCCTCAAAAGAGCTGTATGCGTGAATACCGTTTTCCTCAGCAACCTTGTTGCGCTCCGGCTTAATATCGTATACGCCTGCAAGCTCCACAACGCCCGGGATCTCCTGCAATCTCTTCGTGTGCCAGCCGCCCATGCCGCCGTAGCCGACGACCGCTACTCTTACTACTTTAGACATAATAAATTGGACTCCTCTCGATTTAAAATAAACAACCTGTCTGCGCTCTCTAAACTACGCGCTATACACCTTATTATACTAAAAGGCACGTAAGTTTCAAGGTGTTTTTATAGATTTCTGCATCTTGTCCGCGATTTCGGCGAAAGATACAAAGACCGCCTGCGCAAAACTGTGTATAAATCCCACGTTTGATTGGAAATCGGCGCAAAAGAAATTTAGCCCCTTGAGTTTTTTCACCCGATGTGCTACGATGAATCTGAATAACACGTGAATACACCGGAAAGGTTGATTATATCTATGAAAATGTCATTTCGCTGGTACGGCCCGGACGACCCCGTGACCCTCCAAAATATTCGTCAGATTCCGAACATGCAGGCCATCGTCACCGCTGTATACGACGTGCCCGTCGGTGAAGTTTGGAGCCGCAAGAGCATTGCCGCGCTGAAAAAACAAGTGGAGGATAACGGCCTGCAATTTGAGGTCATTGAAAGTGTGCCGGTGCACGAGGACATCAAACTCGGCAAACCCACGCGCGACCGCTATATCGAAAATTACTGCGAGAACATCCGCCGCCTTGCCGAGGCCGGCATCCGCTGCATCTGCTACAATTTCATGCCGGTGTTTGACTGGACGCGCACGCAGCTTGACCACCGCCTGCCGGACGGCTCTACAAGCCTTGTCTACTATAAAGAGCAGGTGGATGCCGTGGACCCGCTGAAAAGCGACAGCGATCTCACGCTGCCCGGCTGGGACGCAAGCTACACGCGCGAGGAGCTGAGGGCCGTCGTGGCGGAATACAACAAAATGACCGAGGAAGACCTTTGGGCAAACCTCACTTATTTTCTTGAGCGCATCATTCCCGTCGCTGCGGAGTGTGACGTGAACATGGCCATCCATGAAGACGACCCGTGCTGGAGCATTTTCGGACTGCCACGCATTATCACGTGCGAAAAGAATCTCGACCGCTTCCTGAAAATCGTCGATGACCCGCACAACGGCATCACGCTGTGTACCGGCTCGCTCGGATGCAGCGCCGAAAACGATGTGGTGCACATGGCGGCAAAATACGCCGCGATGGGCCGCATCCATTTCGTTCACGCCCGCAACGTCGCCGTGCTGGAAAACGGTTTTGAGGAGCGCGCACACTACTCTGCATGCGGCTCGCTCGATATGTATGCCATTTTGAACGCGCTCTACAAAAACGGTTTCAACGGTTACATCCGCCCGGACCACGGCAGAATGATCTGGGGCGAGACCGGCCGCGCCGGCTATGGCCTTTACGACCGTGCCCTCGGCGCCGCGTATCTGAACGGCCTGTGGGAGGCCATCGTAAAGCGCAACTCCAATATGGAGCGGTAAAATTTTACAAGAGTAAGCTTAAAAAATCCCGGTATGGCAGCGGTGCTGTGCCGGGATTTTTTTCTAACGTAAAATTCCCGAAAAGTCGACTGTTAGGCTTGACAATTATCCGAAAAAAGGGTAACTTTATAGATAAGAACGCCGACGAAAAAACGGCGTTTTGTTTCCGTGCGCAAAACTGCGCATCTAACGGTTTACACCCAGCCAAAACGTCAAAGTCTTTAGTCAAGTTTTCTTCAGAAAACTTGTGGGTCCTTAGGGCGACGCCTTGAGTCGCTTTCCGCAGAAAGCGAAATCTTTTTGCCTACTCATAGATCAGGAAGATAGGTTCAAAAGTCCGGTGGACTGTTGAACCGCAAGAAACCCTATCAAGGGGTTTCTTGAAAAGGCAAAGCCTTTTAGAAAGAACGTTTTGCGGGTATACTAACAAAAACATTAAAAGCAAAGGAGTGGAGAAAATGGACGCTGGCAGTAGTGGCGGTGCGGTTCCTCGAGAACGGATGCAGCCGCCTGCAAACAAAAACGGGCGCGTTTCTCCGCTTGTTTTTTGCGTGACTTTACATTTGTAAACGGCTGAGCTCAAACCGTATCGTCCGATTGCCGATTTTTGCACGATTGCAGAGAAAGGACGGACGAACTATGTTGGATATGTTGGATAAAATTTTAGAACTGCTGGAGAAGAAGGATTTTCCACAGCTTGGAAATCTTTTAAAGGATATGAACCCGGCAGACGTGGCAGAGCTTTTTGAGGACCTGCCGCGTGAAAAGATGGCGCTTGTGTTCCGCCTGCTCCCGAAGGAGCTTGCGGCAGACGCATTCGCCTACATGGACCCCGATGAGCAGACCGTGCTTGTGGAGGCGTTCAGTGATAAAGAGCTGCACGACGTTGTGAACGAGCTGTATGTCGACGACGCCGCAGACATGATCGAAGAAATGCCCGCAAGCCTTGTCAAGCGCATTCTGCGCCACACGGACGCCGAAACGCGCGTGCTCATCAACCAGATCTTGAATTACCCGAAGGACAGCGCAGGCTCCATCATGACGATGGAATACGTCGATTTGAAGCGCGGCATGACGGTGGAGGAAGCGTTTGACCGCATCCGGGCCATCGGCGTGGAAAAAGAGACGGTGTACACCTGCTATGTCACGGACAGCCGCCGCAAGCTGAAGGGCATCGTGACCGTGAAAGATCTGCTGCTTGCCCCCAAAAACGAGCTGATCCGCAATATCATGGAAACGAACATCATTTACGTTTCCACCCATACCGATAAAGAAGAAGTGGCCTCCCTGTTCGGTAAGTACGATTTTCTTGCCGTGCCGGTCGTCGATAACGAAGAGCGCCTTGTGGGCATCGTTACCGTTGACGACGCGATCGACGTCATTCAGGATGAGGCGACGGAAGATATCGAAATGATGGCGGCTATCACGCCGACCGATAAGCCGTACATGAAGACGGGCGTTTTTGCCACCTGGAAAAAGCGCATCCCGTGGCTTTTGCTCCTCATGATCTCCGCTACGTTCACGGGCAGCATCATCACGTCGTTTGAAGATGCGCTCTCCGCTTCCATTGTGCTGACGGGCTTTATCCCCATGCTGATGGACACGGGCGGCAACGCGGGCAGCCAGGCTTCGGTCTCCATCATCCGCGGTCTCTCCCTCGGCGAGATCGAATATAAAGACATTGGGCGCATCCTCTGGAAAGAGGCGCGCGTGGCCTTTTTGTGCGGCGTTTCGCTTGCCGCCGCAAACTTTGTCAAATTGCTGCTCATCGACCGCGTGACCATTCCGGTCGCCATCGTTGTGTGCAGCACGCTTGTTGTAACGGTGCTCGCCGCAAAGCTCGTCGGCTGTTCGCTGCCGGTGCTTGCAAAGCGCATCGGCTTTGACCCGGCCGTCATGGCAAGCCCGTTTATCACGACCATTGTAGACGCGCTCTCCCTGCTGATCTACTTCCGCATTGCGTGCGCGGTGCTGCATATCGGTTAACTTTATCCCTCAAAGGAGGCTGCTGTTATGAACCAGAAAGATATTGAAACGCTTGCGATCGCGCTGCCGGAAGACATTTTAAAAGCAAAATGGTGCGGCGATTTTGACCGCGCGTTCCACCTTATCGACCTATACCTTGCAAACGAGAAAGTCCCGGCGTTTATGAAAACACGCCTTGCGCTGGAGCGTGAGGTCTTGAAAGCACTGCCGACGGGCTACACATACAGCGAAGAAGACGCTTTGTCGCTCGTGCAGAAGGAAATTCCGGATTTCACGAAGGCAGAGCTTGACGCATTGCGTGACCGCGGTGCCATCGACTGGATCTACATCAACGGCAAAACGACGTATTCCCGCACATTCTACGATACACTTTTGAGTGTTTACCCAGATATCGCCGCGCGCGCCGGCAAGCCGCCGAAGGATAAGAGCGAACGCGTGGAGTTCCTGCGCCAGAATGTGCGCGACATGAAAAAGGACGGCGACGCGCTGTGGAGCATTCAGCTGCGCGCAGAGTTTCGTCTGCACGACGATGTTTTCCGCCCCGGTGAGGAGCTGACCGTGCACCTGCCCGTGCCGAAGAACGCGATGAACATGCGCGATATTGAGATCATCGCGACCTCCCACCCCATTTATAAGCTCGCCGATGAAAACGCGCCCGCACGCACGGTTTCGTTCCGCGGCAAGTTTGAGAAAAACGAGACCTTCTGGGTCGAGTACAAATATCTTTCCTATGTAAAGTACACCGACCTCGAATCCGCACAGGTCAGCGCCGAGCAGCCGACGTTCGACACCGAGGAGCTCTACCCGCACATTCGCTTTACGCCGCTCATCCGCGCGCTGTGCAAGGAGCTTTCCGGCGATGAGAAGAACCCGCTTCTGCTTGCGCGCAGCTTCTACGATTACTGCACGAAGGTCGGTACATATTCGTATGTGCGCGAATACTTCACGCTGCCGGGCAGCATCCCAGATTATTACGGCGCGGGGCTGCACGGCGACTGCGGCGTACAGGCGCTACTGTTCATCACGCTGTGCCGCTGCGCAGGCATTCCTGCCCGCTGGCAGAGCGGCCTGTTCGTTGCGCCGGATGACACCGGCTGCCACGACTGGGCGCAGTTCTACATTGCCCCGTACGGCTGGCTGTTTGCAGACCCGTCGTTTGGCGGCAGTGCACACCGCATGGGCGACAGCGAGCGCAACGACTTCTACTTTGGCAATCTCGATCCGTTCCGCATGGCGGCAAACAGCGAATTGCAGGCAGATTTTGACCCGCCAAAGACGCAGCTGCGCATTGACCCGTTCGATAACCAGCGCGGCGAGGCCGAATACGCAGACGCCGGCATCCGCTGGATGGATAAGGACTGCGACTGGAAGATCATCGAAATGAAGAAGCTCTCCTAAATCAAAACCGAAATGCCCGCCGTGTTTTTGCACGCGCGGGTATTTTTGACCGTAAAGGAACAAACCTATGGAAACAAAACTCGATATTCTGCGGCGCTATTTCGGCTACACCGCGTTCCGCCGCGGGCAAGAGGAAATTGTAGACGCGCTGCTTATGGGCCGCGACGCGCTGTGCGTCATGCCGACCGGCGCGGGCAAATCCGTGTGCTATCAGGTACCGGCTCTGCTTCTGCCGGGCATCACGCTTGTCGTCTCCCCACTGATCTCGCTGATGAAGGACCAGGTGGAATCCCTGACGCAGGCGGGCGTGCACGCGGCGTACCTCAACAGCTCGCTCACCCCGGCGCAGTATAACCGCGCGCTGCACAATTTATCCGAAGGTATGTATAAGCTCGTCTACGTCGCGCCGGAGCGGCTTTCTACGGAAAACTTCCGCGCGGCGGTGGAAAGCCTTGAGATTTCGCTCATCGCCGTGGACGAAGCGCACTGCGTCTCCCAGTGGGGGCAGGATTTCCGCCCGGATTACCTCAAAATCGCGGAATTTGCCGAGAGTCTGAAAACCCGCCCGACGATCGGTGCATTCACCGCTACGGCGACGAAAGCCGTGCGCAAGGACATTACAGAGCACCTGCACCTCATCGACCCCGTGCGCGTCACGACGGGTTTTGACCGCCCGAATCTGTATTTCGGCGTGCAGACGCCGCACAGCAAGGCGCTGGCGCTTTTGAAGCTCATTGAAGAACGCCCGGGCAAATGCGGCATTGTGTATTGCTCTACGCGCCGCGCCGTGGAAGAAGTGGACGCGCTTTTAAACGACAAGGGCATCCCCTCCACGCGCTACCACGCAGGTCTGCCGGAGGAGGAACGCCGGCAGAACCAAGACGATTTCGTCTACGACCGCAAGCTCGTCATGGTTGCGACAAACGCATTCGGCATGGGCATCGACAAATCGAACGTGTCGTTTGTCATCCACTACAACATGCCGAAAAACCTTGAGAGCTATTATCAGGAGGCCGGGCGTGCGGGCCGCGATGGCAGCCCCGCCGAGTGCATTCTGCTTTACAGCCCGCAGGATGTGCGCACGAACCGCTATTTGATTGAAAACAGCGACCCGAACCCCGACCTCGATTTTGAGACGCAGGAAAAGCTCATCCAGCGCGAATACGACCGCCTGCGCAAAATGACGTATTACTGCACGACGGCAGACTGCCTGCGCGCGTTTATCTTAAAATATTTCGGCGAGCCTGCCGAGGAATACTGCGGCAACTGTTCGAGCTGCGCGGGCGGCTCCGTTTTGGTGGAGGCCACCGTGGAAGCACAGCAGGTGCTCTCCTGCGTGGCGCGCACCGGGCAGCGGCTCGGCGCAAGCACGATCTGCGACATTCTGCGCGGCAGCGAAAACGAGCGCATTCTGCAAATGGGGCTGCAAACACAGTCCAACTACGGGCTCATGCGCGAAAAGCCGATTTTTGAAATTAAGCGTATCATCGACGCACTTTTGATGCAGGAATTGCTCATCCAGACCGACGGGCAATACCCGGTTTTAAAGCTGACGCAGAACGCGCGGCCGGTTTTGCTCGGGGAAAAAGGCTTTGAAATGCGTATTCCCGTGCCGCAGGAAAAAGCGAAGAAGCCGGACAAGGCCGCAGGCGATGCCGACCCGAAGCTTTTCGCACGGCTGAAAAAGCTGCGTGCCGCGCTTGCCGCAAAAGCGAGCGTGCCGGCCTACGTCGTTTTCACCGACGCCACTTTGCGCGATATGTGCGCCAAAATGCCGACGGACGAACAGGAGCTTTTGCAGGTCTCCGGCGTGGGCGAGCGCAAGGCGCATCGCTACGGCAAGGCCTTTTTGGAAGAGATCAACCGCAAAGCGGAGGAAGAATAAATGGAACAAGCAAAGCACAAATTCAATCTTGTCGACCACATCGAGGTGCGCGGTGCACGCGTGCACAATCTCAAAAACATTGACATCCATGTGCCGCTGCATAAGATCGTTGGCGTAGCGGGTGTTTCGGGCTCCGGCAAATCGTCGCTTGCGCTCGGTGTTTTGTATGCAGAGGGCTCGCGGCGGTATTTGGAGTCGCTTTCCACCTACACGCGCCGCCGTATGACGCAGGCGGCACAGGCACAGGTGGACGAAGTTCTATATGTCCCGGCCGCGCTCGCACTGCACCAGCGCCCCAATGTCCCGGGCATCCGCAGCACATTCGGCACGGGCACGGAGTTACTCAACAGTCTGCGCCTGATGTACTCGCGTCTCGCGAGCCACCGCTGCCCAAACGGACATTATATTCCGCCGACACTGGCCGTCGCAGCCGGTCAGCCGTGCGTGTGCCCCGTTTGCGGTACGGAGTTTTTCGCGCCATCCGCGGAGGAGCTCGCGTTCAACAGCCAAGGCGCGTGCCGCAAATGCGACGGCACCGGCATCGTGCGCATTGTAGATGAAAGCACGCTTGTGCCGGACGATTCGCTCACGATTGACGAAGGCGCGGTGCGCCCGTGGCAGACGCTGATGTGGTCCTTGATGAAGGACATCGCCCGCGACCTCGGCGTGCGCACCGACGTGCCGTTCCGCGAGCTGACAGACAAGGAAAAGGACATCGTGTTCCACGGCCCCGCCATCAAAAAGCACATGATCTACCAAAATAAGACGAGCGGCGCAGCAGGCGAAATGGATTTCACTTACTTCAACGCCGTATACACTGTGGAAAACGCGCTCTCCAAAGTCAAGGACGAAAACGGCATGAAGCGCGTGGAAAAGTTCCTCAAGACTGAGCCGTGCCCAGACTGCGGCGGCTCGCGGTTATCAGAAAAGGCTCGATTGCCAAAGCTGCGCGGCATCTCTTTAGATGAAGCCTGCCGCATGACGCTTTCGGACCTCACCGAATGGGTCGCGGGTGTGCCGGGCTCGTTACCCGAAGAAATGCGCCCCATGGCGCAGAGCATATGCGATTCGTTCACGCTGAACGCCAAGCGCCTTTTGGAACTTGGGCTCGGCTATTTGACGCTGGACCGCGCCGCCTCCACGCTTTCCACGGGCGAGCGCCAGCGCATGCAGCTTGCCCGCGCCGTGCGCAACCGCACCACCGGCGTTTTGTATGTGCTCGACGAGCCCTCCATCGGCCTGCACCCGGCAAACATCGTCGGCCTCACCGGCGTGATGCACGACCTTGTCGCCGACGGCAACTCCGTTTTGCTCGTCGACCACGATACGCAGATTTTAAGTGAAGCCGATTGGCTCATTGAAATGGGCCCGGAGGCTGGCGCAAAGGGCGGTCACGTCATCGCAGAGGGCACGATCGACGACATCAAGGCAAACGAAAGCTCGCAAATCGGCCCTTTTTTAGCGGGAAGACAAGGCATCTCGCGGCAGCAAGCGCCGGAAGAGGAGCTTTTCCAAAACGGCGCGATCCACCTTTCCACCGACCGCATTCACACGGTAAAGCCGCTTGAGGTAGATATTCCGAAGGGCCGCCTGACCGTCGTCACGGGTGTTTCCGGCTCCGGCAAAACGACGCTCATTTTGGAAAGCCTCATCCCGGCGCTTTCGGCGCACATTCACGGCGGAAAGCTGCCCGCACACGTCAAATCTGTCAGCGCCGAGGGCATCGACCAGGTGAAGCTCATCGACGCCACACCCATCGGCATCAACGTGCGCTCCACCGTCGCCACCTACGCCAATGTGCATGACGAGCTGCGCAAAATTTTTGCACGCACGCCGGACGCGAAGAATAACAAATACAAGGCCGGCGACTTCTCGTACAATACAGGCAAGCTGCGCTGCCCCACCTGCGACGGCACCGGCAGCATCAGCTTAGACGTGCAGTTTTTGCCCGACGTGGACATTCCCTGCCCGGATTGCCGCGGCAGTCGCTACGGCAAGGAAGCGTCCGGCATCCATTGCGTGACAAAAAGCGGCGAAGCCTACATGCTGCCCGAGATCATGGACATGGACGTGCGCACGGCGCTTTCGGCCTGCAAGGACTGGAAACTCGTTTCGCAGCGGCTGAATGTCTTAAGCAGCCTCGGCCTCGGGTATTTGACGCTCGGCGAGGAAACGCCCGGGCTTTCAGGCGGCGAAGCGCAGCGCTTAAAGCTCGCGAGTGAAATGGGCAAAGCGCAAGGCGGCTCCGTGTTCGTGTTCGACGAGCCGACCATCGGCCTGCACCCACTCGACGTGCAGACGCTGCTCACCGTGTTCCAAACGCTCATCGACAGCGGCGCGACCGTCATCGTCATTGAGCACGACCTCGACGTCATCCGCAGCGCAGATTATATTCTCGATATGGGTCCCGGCGGCGGTGAAGCGGGCGGCCGTCTCGTCGCCTGCGGCACCCCGGAGCAGATCAAAAACACGCCCGACAGCGTGACCGGCAAATTTATTTAAGCCAAACGCGTGCACCCACAAATTCGTGTGAGGCACGCGTTTTTTATTCGTCGAACGCTTTTCTTAACTTTTGCAGGGCTTTTTTCTCAAGGCGCGAAACGTAGCTGCGGGAGATTTTCAGCCGTTTGGCAACCTCTCTCTGCACAAGCGGGCGCTGGCCTGTAAGACCGTAGCGCAGCAGGACGATCTCGCGCTCGCGCGGCGAAAGCCGGGTCTTCACCGCGTCGTACAACTGCCGCACCTTCATGCGCAGGTCGATGTCCTCCAAAATGTGGTCGTCCGTCGCGATGGTGTCGAGCAGTGTCAGCGTGTTGCCGTCCTTGTCGGTATCGATGGGGTCATTCAGCGATACGTCCTGCGCCGTCTTTTTCGCGCTGCGGAAGAACATCAGAATCTCATTTTCAATGCACCGCGAAGCGTAGCTCGAAAGCCGAATGCCCTTTGTCGGGTCGAAGCTGTCCACAGCTTTGATGAGCCCCACTGTACCAATGGAAACGAGGTCATCGCGGTCATTTTCATCGGCATAGTATTTCTTCGCAATGTGCGCCACAAGCCGTAAATTGTGTTCGATGAGTTTTTGCCGCGCGTGGTGGTCGCCCGCCGCCATTTGCTCCAGATATTTTTTCTCCTCCGCCGCAGTCAGCGCCTTTGGAAACGACCCGGCGCTTGTGATGTGCAGAAAGAAAAACAAAATCGACGATAAATACTCCAAAAGCCCCCAAAGCATACCCACTCCCCCTTTGGAGAATGGTATGCTTCAGGGGCTTTTCTTATGTCTTTTGCTATATATTATTTGTGGACAACATACTGGTTCGGGTCGCCGAGCAGTTCCTTCGGCAAGTGGCTATTATCGCTGAGGCGCACCGTTTCCACGCTGCCGTCTTTGCCGATATAAAATTCCGAAACCGAGGTGTTGCCGCCGATACGAATATCACTCAAACGTTCAATATCGTGCTCCAAAATCTCACACGCCATGCAGCGCAACAAAAAACCGTGCGACGTGATGACCGCTGTTTTGCCCATGCAATCCGCTTTCACGCGTGCAAGCGCTTTTTTTGCGCGGTCATAGACTTCCGCTGTCGTCTCTCCCTCCGGAAAAATGCAGTTTTGCGGGGAATTCTGCCACTTTTCGGCAAATACCGGATAATCCGCAAACGCTTTGTCAAGCTTCATGCCGGACAGCGCGCCAACATCCACTTCCATCAGCTCCGGCAATTTTATGATGGGCAAACTGTGGTACAAATCTACCGCTTCCGCCGTTTTATAGGCGCGCTTTAACGGGCTCGAATACACAGCATCGATGGGGATGTTCCGAAACCGCAGCGCCAAAAGCGCCAACTGCTTTTCTCCTGTAGCGCTGATATCGAGGTCAAGCTGACCCTGAAAAATATTCTCGCGGTTGCCGAGGCTTTCGCAGTGGCGCACAAGATATAAGTGTAATTTTTCCATATCATTTACCACGGACGCATCGCACCGGTCAATTCGGAAAGGGTTTTCACGCCGTTTTTATCCATGTAATTTGTAAGCCCTTCGGTAATCTTCACGGGCGCATACGGGTCTGTGAGCAACACGGTGCCGATCTGCAGCGCCGTCGCACCTGCAAGCAGCATTTCCACGGCGTCCTGCCACGTGCTGATGCCGCCGAGACCGACGATCGGAATTTTCACCTTCTGATACGTCTGCCACACCATGCGCACCGCAATGGGCAAAAGCGCCGGGCCGGAGAAGCCACCTGTGTTGTTGTGAATGATCGGACGCTTCGTGTTGATGTCGATACGCATGCCGGTCAGCGTGTTGATCATGGAGACGGCATCCGCACCGGCGCTTTCCGCCGCGAGCGCGATCTCGGAAATATCCGTCACATTCGGGGAAAGCTTCACCATCAGCGGCTTTTTGCAATGCGCGCGCACCGCTTTTGTGATGTCTTCAACGCCTGCGCAGCTCGTGCCGAACTGCACGCCGCCCTGCTTCACGTTCGGGCAAGAGATGTTCATTTCGATCATGTCGATGTCGGTGTCATTCAGTTTTTCCGCCATAGCGCAGTAATCCTCCGGCGTATTGCCGGCAATGTTCGCAATGATGGTCACGCCCTGCTTGCGCAGCCACGGGAGATCTTTTTCGATGAAGTGATCGACACCCGGATTTTGCAGACCCACGGCATTCAGCATACCGCCGGGGGCTTCCGCAATGCGCGGCGCAGGATTGCCCGGTCGCGCCTTTAACGTGATGCCCTTAGAAGAAATACCGCCGAGTGCGGAGAGCGGGTAAAACTCTGCATATTCGCGGCCGAAACCGAACGTGCCGGACGCCGCAATGAGCGGATTATGGAACTCCACACCCGCAACCGAAACCTTTAAATCAGCCATCAGAATACCACCCTTTCCGCCGGGAACACCGGTCCGTCCTTACAGACATGTCCCATATACGTTTCACCGTTTTCGTCGTAAAGCTCCACCGCGCAACCGAGGCACGCACCGATGCCGCACGCCATGCGCTCCTCAAGGGAAATTTCGCACGGAATGTTGCGCGCTTTTGCAAACTCCGTCACAGCGCGCAGCATGACCTTCGGACCGCAGGCAAAAATTTTATCGGGGTGCACATCCTGAATTAAATCGATGACAAGGCCGTGGTGGCCGTAGCTGCCGTCATCCGTCGCAATGCGCAGGTCGCAGCCTGCCGCACGGAAGTCGTCTTCGAGAATCACGAAATTCTTATTGCGGAAACCGACCGCCACCGTGGCGTTTTTGCCGCATTGCCTTGCTGCGCCGAAAAGCGGAGGCACACCGATACCGCCGCCGATGAACAAATTGTGCGCGTTCGGGTCGAACGTAAAGCCGTGGCCGAGGGGCGCCAAAATATCCATCTTATCGCCGACCTCAAACTTCGAGAGCTGCTCTGTACCCGCGCCGCGAATCTGGAACACAAAGCGCAGCGTGCCGTTTTTCTTATCGATGTCACAAATGGAAATCGGGCGGCGCAGCGTTTTACCGGGCACGTAAATGTGTGCAAACTGTCCGGGCTGCGCCACTTCTGCCAGTTTCGGCGCTAAGACCGTATAATCAAAGGTGTTCTCTGCGGTCTGCGCGCGGCGCAGTACCTCGCAGAGTTGAACGTCATATTTCATAGCTTGTCCTTTCCGAGCGTTACTCATCCGTTCGCGCGAATTTCGCCGATGCGTGCGCAGATCTCGTCGCGCATGCGAATGGCTTCGCGTCTTGCCGCCTGTGCATAGTCATGCTCGTCGCACTTTTCCTTCTGCCATGCGCACATAATGCCGCGGGAGGAATTGATGATGGCGCCGAAACCGTTCTTGTCAAACGCCGGGGCAACGTCATCCGCGCCGCCGCCCTGTGCGCCGTAACCGGGCACGAGGAAGAACGTGTGCGGCGCCTTCTCGCGCATTTCGCCGAGCTGTGCCGGGTACGTTGCGCCGACGACCGCGCCGACGCCGGAGTAGCCGTATTTACCCATAACGTTTTCGCCCCAGTGCTCGCAGAATTCGCCCATGGTTTCGTAAACGGTCTTGCCGCTTTCCATTTTCTGATCCTGCAATTCGCCGGAGGACGGGTTGGAGGTCTTCACAAGCACGAAAATACCCTTATCTTCCGCTTCGCAAACGCCGAGCAGCGGCTTGATGCCGTCCGTGCCGAGGTAGCCATTCACGGTCAGCGCGTCCGCACCGAAGGCTTCCGTTTTCTCGCCGAACACATCCGTTTTGCCAAGGTGCGCCGTGGCGTAGGCTTCCATCGTGGTGCCGATGTCGTTGCGCTTGCCGTCCGTGATGACGAACATACCCTTTGCGCGCGCGTAAGCGACGGTCTCCGCAAGGGTTCTCACGCCCTGCCAGCCGTACATTTCATAGTACGCCGCCTGCGGCTTTACGGCCGGGACAATATCGCACAGCGCGTCGATGAGGCCCTTGTTGTATTCGAGCAGTGCGGCGGCCGCAGCCTCCAGCGTTTTGCCATACTTTGCGACGGCGCCGTCCAGAATGTAGGACGGAATGTACGCGAGCTTCGGGTCAAGACCTGCAACGGTCGGATTCTGGGTTTCCACGATTTTTTCAATCATACGGTCAAAAGACATAGTAATCCCTCTCTCATTTCAAATCTATAATTTCAAATCTCTCAAACTTTTACAGTTCATTAAATACAACTCTGCCGCCGCAGACGGTCGCCTTTACGCGGCCTGTGAGCGTCATGCCCTTAAACGGCGTGTTGCGGCTTTTGCCGTGCAGCTTTTCGGGGTCCACAACCCACGCTTCGTGCTCGTCAATCAGCGCAATATCGGCCACTTCGCCCGCACCGATGGCGCCGGCTTCAATGCCGAGCAGCTCCGCCGGGCGCACGCTCATCTTTTCGATGAGCTCTGTAAGCGTCAAAACGCCGGTCTTTACAAGCGCGGTATATGCCGCCGCAAACGACGTTTCCATACCGATGGAGCCGTTCGGCGCGTGCAGAAAATCGGCTTTTTCCGCCGGCGTGTGCGGCGCGTGGTCGGTCGCGATGACGTCGATCGTGCCGTCCTTTACGGCCTCGATCATCGCAAGGCGGTCCTTCTCGCTGCGCAGCGGCGGGTTCATGCGGTAGTCCGCGTCGTGCTTTTTGAGCGCTTCGTCGGTCAAAAGCAAGTAGTGCGGTGCGGTCTCCGCCGTCACCTTTACGCCGCGGGCTTTGGCATCACGGATGAGCGCCGCAGAGGTTGCCGTGCTGACATGGCAGATGTGCACCGGCACGTCATACGCCGCAGCCGCCGCAATTTCGCGCGCCGTGCCGCAGTCCTCCGCCGCCGCAGGTACGCCGGGCAGATTGATCTTTTCGGAAACTTCTCCCTCATGCATGACCCATTTTTTCGCGAGGAACAAATCTTCGCAGTGCGCCGTCACGCGCATGTGGAGCTTCGGCGCTTCGCATAATGCCTTTACAAGGCAGGCGGTATCGATGACCGGGCGACCGTCGTCGCTCAAAGCAATGGCGCCGGCATCGTGCAGCGCTTCTAAGTCGCACAGTTCTTCGCCTTTCAGCCCCTTTGTAATCGCCGCCGCAACATAAACATGCGCATCGGCGGTCTTTGCTTTGTCCAAAATATAGCGCACGGTTTCAGGTGTATCAACCGCCGGCTTCGTGTTCGGCATACACAAAAGGCTCGTCACGCCGCCCGCCGCAGCCGCACGGCAGCCCGTGTAAATATCTTCTTTATCGGTAAAGCCCGGGTCACGCAGATGCACATGCATATCCACAAAGCCCGGCACCGCCGTTAAACCTTTCGCTTCAATGACTTCGGCATCCGCATCGTACAGGTTTTCGGAAACCGCGCTGATGCGGTCCCCGGAGATCAAAATATTGCCGATATAATCCTCGCCGTGCGCGGGGTTCAAAATGCGCGCACCGCGGATCAGCAAACGCTTTTGCTCTTGTTCCATTCGTCTCATTCCTTTCGGGTAAACAGCAGGAATTTCAGGATAGCCAGAAATTCTCGGCACAGGTTTTTCGGCAGGCTTTTTAAATTGGTTTTCGCATGCAGCGGGTACGGCGTAAGCCCCAGCATTTTTGCCATGCGGCAGGCGCGCCACTGGTGGTAACCCTGCGTTGCAAGCAAAACGGTATCGGAAAGGCCGTTTTCGCACAGAATATCCCGCACAAAGCGCAGGTTTTCAAGCGTCGTTTCGGACTTTGTTTCCGCAAAAATGCGCTCCGGCTCTATCCCGAGCTTTATCAGTGCTTCTTTTGCAGCCGCACCCTCGCTTTGCGGCTCGTCCTTGCCCTGCCCGCCGGTCGTGATACAAACGGCTTTCGGATAGGCTTTTAGATACGATGCTGCAGTATCCACACGATATTGAAACGCGCGACTGAGGTGCGCGGGGCAGGTTTTCGATGCCCCCACCACCCGTGCGCCAAGCACAATGACAACGCCGTTTTCGGGCAATTTTCTTCTTCGGTGCATAGTTTCTCCTTGTCGCATACTGAATAGCCAAAACACCTCATAATAATTATAAAGAATTCCCCCGAAAACCGCAAGGGCTTCGGGGGAAAAAGTTTACATGGTATGAAATCTCATTTAGGCCGCAGGCTCTGCGATTGTTTCGCCGCCGTTTGTGCCGGGATCCGGCTCTGCGGGTGTCTCTTCGCCGCCGGAGGGTTCGGAGGGAATCTCTTCGCCGCCGGAAGGCTCAGACGGTGTCTCGTCACCGCCCGCAGGTTCAGACGGCGTTTCGCCGCCAGAGGGTTCGGAGGGCACAGAAGGCTCTTCGTAGCCGGAATTATCGGAGCCGCCCGAATAGCTGTAATCGTTGCTGTCGGAGTAGCTGTAGTTGTTGCCGGAGCTGCTCTGGATACCGCTTCCGCTGCTCGTGTACGAGGCTGCGGGGTCGCCCGGCATAGAAGCATATTCTTGTGCGGTCCGCATCCGTAATGTTCGTATCGGTCTTCGAGAGCGTTTTGCCGTCCTTAACAGCCTGCATCAGCTCTTTTGCCTTATTTACGGTGTTATAATCCGGACGCATGACGTAGGCGTAATCGCTCATGGAGTACGGGATCTGCGAATCGCCCGTGCCGGTCACGCTGCATTGGACAACGTTCCAAGAGCCGTTATCGGAAAGCTGACGGCGCACGAGCGCCGCGATGTCGTCATACGGCACATCCATCTCGAAGCAGTCCTTGATGCTGTCCATAATGGAATTGTAGCGCACCAGAATATCCGGGGAAAGTGCCTTATCGATGATGGCGGAAATAACCTTCAGCTGGTTTTTACCGCGTTGAATATCGCCATCCACAAACGAATAGCGCTCGCGGGCAAAGGTCAGCGCCATTTTGCCGTCCATCTGCACCTTGCCCACCGGATACGTGTAGTTGCCCTTTGTAAACGCAACATCGTTATCGACCGTAATGCCGCCGAGCGCATCCACAATGCCGGTAAAGCCGGAGAAATTGAGGCGGAAGTAGTAATCGATATCCGTATCATACAGCATTTCGAGCGTGCCTATGGAAACGTTCACGCCGTAAATACCCGCATGTGTCAGCTTATCCGGGATGCCGCCCGAAACAGGCAGCGGCACATAGTAGTCGCGCGGGGTCGTCACAAGCAGAATCTGGCGCGTTTCCGTATTGATTGTCGCCAAAATGTTTACGTCGCTGCGGCCGACCGTGTTAAGGCCCTGGCGCGTATCGCTGCCGCTGATATACAGGGTGTAAACACGATTTTCCACATCGCTGTTGCCGGTGCTCTGCGTCTTTTCCGCTTCGCTCTGTACCGCCGTTTCCACGTGCAGCACTTCAAGCTCGCGAATTTTGCTTTCTACATCGGCGTATTTATCGAGCTCCGTCACAACGTCGAGGTATGCAGTATTTAGGATGACCGCACCGCATTCTTTGTTGAGCAGGCCGTCGATGAGCTGTGTGATGCCGGCATACGTCTTCGTCGTCACTGCGCTGCCAAAGCGCTCCGTGATCTGGCTGACGGCGGAATCGGTGTTTTCGCGGTCAAGCGATTCCAAAATGCCGAACGTATAGCCCTTTGTGTCTTCCAACGCGGAAGCCGGGTCATCCGTGCGCACATAGACCGCTACGGGCGTATATTCCGTGCGCACCGCGCCAATCTCCGTCAGCGTGCCGGTCGCGACCGAAATGTAGTTGCTCGCAAGACCAAGCACCAGCGCCAGCACCAGAGAAAGCGACGCGCCGCAGATGAACTGACCTTTATTTCGGATGCTGCGCACCAACAAAACAGCAGAAGCCACCAAAAGGACAAGTGCAATACCGCCAAGGATCAGCAGCTTCGTCGGCACCATCTTGCTTTGCAGAAGGATCACCATAAACACGGCAAACACTGCCACCAAAAGGACAGAGATCACAATGCCCGGAATCCGTTCCTTCCATTTGCTCATATCGTGCACTCCTTTGATTTTGACGTTTCGGGAAAATTCGGCGCGCCGCGCATTCCGCGGCAGTGCCTTATCCGAATTATTATATCGCTTTTACCCGTTGTGCGTCAACGGATTTGAACAAAAAGCCGTCAAAATCAGTAAAACGCCGACAAAACATCTGCATTTTTAGCTACAAGGCACTATTTTGACGAAGCCGTCCGCACTGCAAAAAGCTGCTGCGGGTGCACAGCCGCGTAAAAATCATTCAGGATAAATCCGGCAAAATCCGTCCCGCTCTGCGTGAGTGCGTCGGCGCAGTCGTTTAATATACCGGCCGGAGTGTAGTCCTGCCGCACAACGAGCACCGAAAGATCCGAAAGCGCACTGAGCGCCTCGGCATCGGCGGAAAGCAGCATCGGTGGGGAATCGAGCAAAACGTAGTCAAAGCGTTCGTCCGCCCGCGCCGCCAAAAGCAGCTTTTTCAGCTTTTCGCTGTGCAAAAGGCGCTCCGGGTGCGCGGCAGGCGCGGTAAGGCCGAGAGAAATGCCGTATTTTTCCGAAAAAATAAGCGGCGGCTCCGCGTCTTTCTCTGCCTGTAAATACTGCCCGATCCCGTTTTTAGCCGCCGTGCGCAGGCCGAAAATTTTGTGCAGCGCCGGTTTTCTTAAATCGAGATCCAACAGCAGCACATGCCGCCCGCGCATGGAAAGCGCCAGCGCCAAATTTGCCGCTACGCTTGATTTTCCTTCGTTTTCTCCCGCGCCCGTGAGCAGCAGCACTTTTTTGCCGTCCCGCCGCATGCGGTGCTCCAACGCCGCGCAGAGATCCTGATACGCTTCCGTGTAGGTGTACCGCACAAAAGGGTCTGTCAGCAGCGCCGCAGCCTTGCGCCCCGCACCGCGGCTCTTTTTTACGAACAGCCGCTTTTCCTTGCGCTCGTGCCCGATGGTGCCCAGCACGCGCCCATCCAGCTTGTGCCGCGCAGCCTGCGGAGTTTGCACCGTATCGCGCCGCAGAAACAAAACCGATACAATCAGCGATGCAGCCAGCATTGCACCCACACAGGCCCGCATGCGGTACGGCTTTAAGTCCACCGGGTTTGAAGGGGCAAGCGGCACCTGCGGGTCGCGGATGACGCGCAGCTCGGCGTTTGAGAACAGCTCGTCCGTCAGGTCTGCGTGGTTTTCCAGCACATTTTTCAGCGATAAAAACGATTCGCGCGGGTTTTCCGCCGTCACCTGAACATTGATGAGATTCGTCTCCGGCAAAACGGAAGCCACAACGTCGCACTGCGCGGCCTCGCGAAACGTATCGCTTTGAAACACACTTGCAAACACCTGCGCCATGCGGGCCGTGAGGTCTAAAGAGGTATACGCGCTCGTGCCGCCCTTTACATTTACCGCCACGGTCGCCGAAGCGGTATACACAGGGTGATACGTAAAAAGATGATACCCCTCCACGCACAGTCCTGCCGTGAGCACCGCCAAAATCAGCACCCACAGATTATAGAGCAGCCCGCGCAGCACGCACACGGGGTGCAGATCATCCCAAAAAAGGCGCTCGTCCTTCACGTTTTCCCCTCCTCTACGATCACCGTCAGGCAGGCGCGCACGGTCTCTGTTTCCGTCTCTGCCATATACTGCACCGGGTAACAGCCGGGCGCTGCGGTATCTATCTGCGTCGCCGTCTGCTTTTTCACCTTCACCGCTGTGCCTGCGTGGTCAAACACGCCTTCAAAATAGTCCTTCGGCTCAAACTTTTCGCCCGCCTTTATATACACGATGCCCTGCTTCAACCGAATTTCCAAGCTGCTGTCGCTCAGCTGCATGTAAAGCTGCATTTCGCTTTGCCCGCCATAGGAATTCGTCACGGAGACCGGCAGCGTGTACATGTCGTTTTCCACCAAAGCGATGTCTTCGGTGAACAACCGAATGCGGTCGGAAACATCGCCGTCCATCACATCCTCCGCTGTGATCTGCGCCAAAAGCGCGGGCATCTCGCCCGTGCGGTAGGTCGACGGTACATTCAGCGCAAAGCGCGGCGGGTTGTAATCCGTATACCGCACCGTGCGCGTGAGCGTCGCCGCGTGGCAGTCCGCATCGAACACCACGTATTTTATGCGCCGACGGTCGCCGTCCAACAGCGCGGACATACCCGCAATGCAGATCTCATCCGTCAGGTCTCCGTCATGCGCGTCTTCGGCATGCAGCCCCGCGCAATACGCGCTTTCCGGCGCGGTGACGCTGAGCGCAAGTTCGCCGTCCGTTTCGTCCGTCAAAACGGGCATGGAGGTATCCTGCGCCTGTACGCGCGGCACGGCAACCCACAGGTAAAACGTCAGTGCGGCGCAGAACAGCACTGCCATTACCATTTGAAATACCCTCATGCGATTCTCTCCTTTCCGGCTTCGCCGCTCAGAATTCTGCGTGGGTTTTCATGCAGCATCCGCTCGGCATACGCAGCACCGAAGTGCTCCGTGAGCCACGCGTTCACGTCCTCCAAAATCGGCCTGCGGTACGCGGCCCCGTGCCCGTCGCTCGCCACGCAAAAAGCCAGATCGCGCTCCAGCAGCACCCGCGCGGTCTCTGCCGCCCTGCGCCCGAAAGCGCCGAAAATGCCGCTGCGCGTCACCTGCAGCGCGGCCCCCCGCTCTGTCCACAACTCCGCGCGCCAAGGTTCGTTTTGCAAAATGACGTACCGCTCCGGGTGTGCGATGAGCGGCACATACCCGTATTTTCGTATATGCTCAGTCGCCGCCGCGCACCATTCCGACGAGTCGAGCGGGTCAAACTCCACCAAAAGAAACCGGCTTTCGCCGAGCGGCTGCACGTCGCCGCTTTGCAGACGGTCAAGCAGCGTGCCGTCCGCCATCATTTCCATGCCGAAAAAGAGCTTTACGGGCAGACTTTCCCGCGCAGCCGCCGCTTTTAGACGCTCAAATTTTCCTAAATACTCCGTCTTCGTCACCCCTGCCCCGTGCGGCGTGACGGCTAACGCTTTCGTGCCATGCTCTGATGCCATACGCAGCATCATGAGAGACGCTTCAAGCGTTTCCGCGCCGTCATCCACGCCGGGCAGCACATGCGCGTGTAGGTCGATATAGCTCATACCGTCTCCTCCCGTGTGCGGTGCGCGCCGTAATGGCCGTAGCCGTAATGCCCGTAGCGACCGTATTTTCCGTATCCGCAGCCATAACCGTACTTGCCGTAACCGTAGCCGGAAAGCCCTGCCTGTACGCCGTTCAGCACGCAGCCCGCAACGGTCACATCGCAGCTTAGGAGCTTTTCGATGCCCGCTTTGATCTTTGTCCGCGATGCGCGATCCTGCTCGATGACGTACACCGCCGCATCGCAGCTTTCCGCCGCGGGCAGAATTTCCGCAAAGCGCGCGCTTTCCGGGGCAATGAGCAAAACGCAGTCCGCGTCTTCGCGCAGAGAAGCAATCGCGCCGCGCAGATTTTCGCCAACAGCGAGCACCTCGCGCGGTGAAAGCCCGCGGCTGCACGCGGCGTAGCGATACGGCTCTGCACCGCGCCGATGCAGCACCTCCTGCACCGGGCAGTGCCCAAAAAGACACGCTTCAAAGCCCGGCGAGAGTTTATCCATGCCGCGCTTTAAATCTAAATCGATCTGTACCACGCTTTTGCCCATTTCACCCAGCACATGCGCCGCGGCCATTGCCGTGGTGCGCACGCCCTCCCCGGGCAGTGTGCCGCAAAACAGCAGCACCTTGTCGCCCGATGCCGTCATGCGGCGCGCAAGCCGCATGGCAAGCCCGCGCGCGGCCTCGCGGTACTGCTCCGGCACATGCGGGTTTGTAAGTGCAAGCGTTTCGTGCCGTTTTTGGCTACGCTTTTTGAAAACGACCTTCGGCAGCGTACCGAGACACAGCAGATGCAGCTTAGATGCGATTTCCTCCTCGCGCTTTATGGTGCGCCGCGTGCCGGCATACAGCAAAATTATTCCCGCGCTGAATACGAGCCCATACGCCGCACCCGTCAAAATCGCCTGTTTGCCGTCGAATGCGTTATACGGCGCAACCGGCAGGCTCGGGGCGCTCAACATGTTGAGCTCGATATCGCCCAGCACATAGCGCGCGGCCTCCGGATAGCAGGCGATGGCGGCGTTTAGGACCTCCACCGTGTCGCGGGCATTCGCAGCCGTCGCCGTCAGCGTGAACAGGTTGGAATCCTCCACCGCGCTCGCCGAAAGCGACGCCGGGATATACTCTGTGCCGAGCGCCTGCTTGATGTTGTCTGTTAAGAGCTCGCTTTCGAGTATGTACGGGAACGTGCGCACAAGCTGCGAGGCCGTGGCGGTGTTGTAGTAAAACCCGTAGCTGAACCCACCGCTTTCCCCGCTGCCGGTGGCAACCGTGAACGAAGCCGCCGCGCGGTACAATGGGCGATATGCGCGCTTTGCCGTGTACCACGAGCCCGCGGCGCACAGCACCGTGAGCAAAAGGCACGCCCACCACAGCTTTTTCACGCCGCGCAGCACATCGTGCAAAAACGTGACCACATCGATGGGCTCCGGCGATATTGGCTTTTCTTTTCGCGTCTCCTCCATACAAACCTCCAAAGTGCTTTATTTTTCACACACCGTAACGTTTCAAACGTCTGTCTGCAAATTTCACGGGCATTATAGCATTTTGTGCCCGGTTTCTCAAGCATTTTTGGGATAATGTATATATACAAATATCGCAATTTCCGTTAAAAAGCACAAAAAAGCGACGCCTCAAGCGAGGCGCCGCCAATAATCGACAGATTAAATTTCTATTTTTGCTTTACTCAGCCCTCCGGCTCCAGCACGCCGTACTTGCCGTCGCGGCGCTTATAGACCACGTTGATCTCGCCAGTGTCGCCGTCACGGTACATGAAGAACGTGTGGCCCAGCATTTCCATCTGCAAAATGGCCTCTTCCACCGTCATGACCTTCACGTAGAACGTCTTGCGCTTTGCGATCTCCGGCTCGTCTTCGTCATCCGGCTCATCGTAATACGTATCCGGCAGCTCCACGGGCTGCATTTTCTGTGCGCGCTCGAGGCGCTTTTTATTTCTGCGGATCTGGTTGCCCAGTGCCGCCACAACATCGTCGAGGGCTTCGTTCATCTCCGGCGCAGTGGCTTCTGCACGGTACAGCATGCCGCGCTGCTTGATCATGATCTCCACCGTCTGGCGATTCTTTTCCAGCGTTACGGTTACGGTAGCATCCGCGTCTTCATCAAAGATGCGGTCAAACTTAGAGAGCTTGCGCTGCACCAGTTCCTTAAAATTCTCTCTCAGGTTCACTTTTCTGCCAACGATCTTGATGTTCATACGTCTACCGGTTTTTCCCGCAAAAAGCACAAAGGGATGTGCTTTTTTTCATCTACGGAAAAAACACATCCTTTCTGAAAGACTCGGCTTTCATTATTCAGCTTACGGCCCTTGCCGTTCTCTGTATCTACAGTATAAACCATTTGAACAAAAATTGCAAGAGAAAAATAAAATTTTCAAGGTTTATAAACAATTCGTTCACGATTTTAATTTCTCATAAAACAAAAAGCGCCGTTCCGAAGAACAGCGCCATTGCGGTTTTAAAATTAGTTGTTGCGCGGGCCCTTGCGGGAATAACCGCCTCCGCGCTTATTTTCCGCACGCTTAAGGTCCGAGATCTTCTCGTCGCTCATCTGCTTAAAGCGGGACATCATATCTTCAAAAGAGCCGGAGTTTTCTCTCGCGCGCCACTCATAGTCGCCCGGTCTTGCAGGGCTCTGCACCGGCGCAGAAGCTTCGCGGCGGTGATAGTTGTTGTTCTGGCGCGGGGGTCTGCCGTTTTCATCGCGGCGGCGCGGGGGGCGCTGCTGCTGCGCGTTTTCGTCGGCCTTCTTCATGGAAAGGCTGATCTTGCCGTCCTCATTGATGCCGATGATCTTGACCTTCACGGTCTGGCCTTCCGTGACGAAATCGCGGATCTCCTTAACGAAGACCGGGGCGACCTCTGAAATGTGCACCATGCCGGTTTTGCCGTTACCGAGATCGACGAATGCGCCGAACTTTGTGATGCCCGTTACCTTGCCCTCAAAAATTGCTCCGACCTCAAGCTTTGTTTCCTGCATACCCTCTAATTTTCCTCCGGGATTTCAAATTTGTTAGTTGTTGCCGCCTACATTGTAGAACACACGCTCGCCGGGCTTTACGTAGTCCAGCTCGCGGCGCGCCACCTTCTCCGCATAGTCTGTGTTGTCTGCGTTCTCTTCATTCAGGTCATAGCGCAGCTCATCGTTGACGACCTGCTGTTCCTTAAGCTCGTTTTGCAGCTGCTGCAGTTCGTCCTTTTTCTGGCTGATGGAGATCTGCTGGCCCACGAGCATGGTGACCATGAAGCACGCAAAACAGAACACGGCGACCTTTAAAAGGAGGCTGCCCTTATAGCGTTTGATCTTTACTTCTTCCATGGGATTCCTCCCCTTTCTGTATGCCGAGCGTTCGGCTGCTTTTCTTGTTCCATTATATAATGATGCGCCGTCATTATTCAAGTCCTTTTTTCGCTTTTTTTCGATTTGTTCAGAAATGAATTGCGTTTTTTCTCGGTTTTTGGCAATGCTTCCATCTTTTTTCGCTGTCTGCGGGCGTGTTTTTTCGAGATCCCGCGCCAAAAGCGATGCAGGCGGCGCTCTATATACGGCAAAAGCCGGCAAACGCCGTGCGTCACCGTGACCTGCACGCACAAAAAGCCGATGGCTTCGCAGACAATTTGAAAAAAGCGCGCATGCCCGGCGCTGACCGCGAGGGACAGCAAAAACGTGACGACGGCGGCAAAAAGACAAAACAGCACATCTATGATCGCCGCCGCAATTTTGCCGAGTGAAAGCAGCAGCCGCAAAAACTCCAGCACCGCAAACAAAAGCCCCAAAAGCACACCGCACACCAGGCACAGCAACAGCGTCTCTGCCGGGATGCTGCTCATTTTAAAAGCCTTTTCAAAACGCCCGTCGGGCGCACGCCGTCTGTGTACGAAAGCGCCAGCACGCGGCCTTTTACAAGCAGCTCGCCCGTTTCGGCGCTCATGTTTTCAATGTACAGCCCTTCGCCCTTGATGTGCAGCCTGCCGTCCGCCGTCTGCACCGTGATGAGCGTCTCACTGAAAAAATCCACGCGTGTAACGCCGCTTGCCGTAAGGCGCGTGCGGTTTTCTATGTGCAGGGAGTGACTTTTGCCGTTCGCCGTTTGTGCCACAGTATCACCGTTCCTCTTCTGTGCGGTATCGCCTATTTATATGCGGCGGTTTTCCGAAAAAGACCGGGCAAAAAGCGAATATTTATGCACAGAGAAACGCAGACACGTTAAAACCGAATTTTAAAAGGCTTACTTTTCTTCGATAATTTCGTACATCATGGCCGCTTCGTCTTTCTTTGCATATTCATTCACAGAAACGACACGGGCCTTCACGGTGCGCGCGCCGAGCGTGAGCTCGATGACGTCGTTCACCTTCACATCGTAGGAAGCGCGGGCGATCTTTCCGTTGACGACCACTCGGCCGGCGTCGCAAGCTTCGTTCGCCACGGTGCGGCGCTTAATGATGCGGGAAACCTTCAGGTATTTATCCAGTCTCATGTTCAAACTCCTTTTCTTCATACATGGAGGCATTAAAACTGCCTATAACAGAAGAACGGACCCACTTCGGGATCCGTTCCATCACAAATTATTTGCCAAAATTACTTATTGACAGATTCCTTCAGGGCCTTACCAGCCTTGAACGCCGGAGCCTTGGAAGCCGGGATCACGATCTCAGCGCTCGTTCTCGGGTCACGGCCAACGCGCTCGCCTCTCTCGCGAACTTCAAAGGTGCCGAAACCGGCGATCTGAACCTTCTCGCCGTTTGCGAGGGACTCTGTGATGGAAGCGATAACAGCGGAAACAGCGTTCTCCGCGTCTTTCTTGGAAATGGTAGCCTTTTCTGCAACAGCAGCAATGAGTTCTGTTTTATTCATTATGAATAACCTCCAAATATTTTATATTTATCTTCATCACCCGTGGCGCGAACCATCGCCGGGGCGTGAACTGCTTTATTTTTCTGCGTCAAACTGCTCAATATACGCGCGGCAGGCTTCAGACAGCGCCTGCTCTGCATCTACGCCGAGATGACGTGCAAGCTCTGTTAAATCGAAAAGCGCTTTGCCGATCGATTCTGCACCGTTTTCTTCGCTTGCAGCATTTACGGTTTTGCAAACGCTTTCGCGCAGCGCGTCAGTCGTACCGTTATCCGCGCCCATTTTCGCCGCCTTTTTCAGCACCTTCTGGGTGCGCATCAAAGCGGGCATGGCGGGCGTTACGCTTTCAAGCACCTCGCGGTCAGACTTCTGCTTTTTCGTCTCGCGCTTGATCTGGTCCCAGTTTTGCAGCACCTGCTCGGTCGTGTCCGCCGACACATCGGCAAACACATGCGGGTGACGCTGCACCATTTTGGCGGCAACGTCGCTGATGACATCATCGAGATCAAACCGTCCGGCCTCGCGCTCCAGTTCACTGTGGAACGCCACCTGGAACAGAACGTCGCCAAGCTCCTCGCGCAGCAGCACGGGGTCTTCCGTATCGATGGCCTCTATCGCTTCGTAGCACTCCTCCAGAAAATCGCGGCGGATGCTCTTGTGATCCTGCTCGCGGTCCCATGGGCAGCCGTCCGGCGCACGCAGAATCGTGATGATTTCCTTGAGATCTTCCAGTGTATAACGGGATTTTCCTACATATTTCAACGCAGCTTTCATATTTTACCCTATCCCCCTGCTTTTTGCAAGTATTTTTCAAGTCTTTTTGTAATTTTTTCTCCGTTTGGCAGTGCTTTTAGGTCTTCTTCGCAGATCCCGCGTGTGGTCAGCAGGAAAACGGCGTAGATAAGCGCCCCAAAAAGCACCGCAGGCAGCGCGGAAAATCGCGCTTTTGGCAGCACCATGCACCATGCTTTGTATGCACCAAGGGCCGCCGCGCCACAGCAAACGGATGCCAAAAACGGCTTTTTAAAAGTGGAAAAGAAATCTATTTTCACGCCCGCAATACGCCGTATCGCAACACATGCCAACACGCTTGTGAGCGCGTAACACACGAGCGTGCCGATGGCGCCGCCGAGCACGTTTATCTTCGGCATAGCGGCCAGCGTGTAATCGAGTGCAGCTTTTACGAATAACCCGGTGAGCGTCAGCACCACGGGCAGCTCCACATGGCCCATCGCCTGCAAAATGCTGTTCAGCGGCCCGCAAAGCGCCGCAAAAACGGACGCCGCACCCAAAACCGTGAGCACGCGCCCCACGATGACTGTGCCCGGCCGCGCGCCATAGATCAGCAAAGCGACAGGCTGTGCCAAAACGGAGAGCCCCACGCCCATCGGCAACGCTGTTAAAAACGTGATGCGCAGTACCGCTTCCACCGCGCGCTTTAATTTCTGCGGGTCGCCCGTCTGAAACGCCCGCGTCACGCTCGGCAGTGCGCTGACCCCGAAGGACTGCGTTATGCTCGGCACGAGCAAAAAGAGCGTCAGCGCCATGTTATAGCAGCCAAAAAGGTAGTTCGGCACCGTTTCCGGCGCGGCGAGATTCCCTTTGGGGATCGCGCCGGCGTACATGGAAAGCAACGCTGCGGGGTCTGTCTGCACGGCATAGGCGACACGCGTCTGCAAAAATGACGCATCAATAAGTCCGGAAAAGCTCATGGCGACTGCCCCAAGCGAAATGGGCAGTGCAGTGCGCAGCAATTTTCCGGCCCAAATACGCTTGCTTTTCGGCTTCGGCGCGCATTGCAGCATCGCTCTTGTGACGCCGTCCCTGCGACTTTGGAAGACAAGCGTCAAAAGTCCCAGCACCGCGCCGAGCGTCACGCCGAGGATTGCGGCAGCAGCACCTAAAGCGCAGACAAGCTGACAGCCATCTGCTTCACTTTTCACGGTACAGCCGAATACCGTGTCGCTCGCTTGCAGCTCCCGTGTGCCCATATGCATCACAAAAATCGCGCCGGAAAGCCCGAAAATAAGCTTGCCGAGCGATTCCGCAACCTGCGAACGCGCCGTAGGCAGCATATTGCGCAGACCCTCAAAATAACCGCGGTACACGGAGGAAATACTACACAGCGCGGCACACGGCGCAAGCGCCAACATGGAGAAAAGTGCGCCGGGGCTTTGCACCAAGCGCGTATAAAGCGGTGCAAAACTTGCCATCAGCAGAGCACAGAGAACGCCGATGACCGAAAACACCGGCAGCGCCGCCGCTTTGATTTGCCGCACGTCACGAAAATGTCCTAAGGCATCCTCCGCCGCAGTCAGCCGCGCCACTGCCACGGGAAAACCGACGGTGGAAAGGCTGAACAGCACGTTAAAAAAACTGTACGCCGTGCTGAAGTATCCCATACCGTCTTCCGTGATGATACTCGATAACGGGATTTTAAACAACGCCCCAATGGCCTTCACCAGAAGAACGCCGAACATTAGAATGAACGCGCCGTGCAAAAATCCCTGCTGCACGCGCGCCGCGGGCCGTTTTTGCTCCATAAAACCCTTCCGTTTCAAAAAAGTTTCTCGGCGAAAGAAAAGGAAAGAGGGGGCACCTCTTTCCTTCTGGTTTTACGTCCTTGCAGGCCGGACCCGCGTTTTCAATTATTCCTCGGTCTTGACTTCCTCGGTCGGCTCAGCCGTCTTCTCTGTCTCGATTGTGACTTCCGTCGTCTCCGGCTCTGCGGGGGCTTCGGCCTTCTCGACTGCTTCGGCAGCTTCTTCCGGCTCTGCCGGTGCGTTCTCCAGCTTTGCGCCGCAGTGGCTGCAGAACATGGAATCCGTCGGCATCTTCTTGCCACATGCCGGGCAAGTCACTTTATTCTGCATGGAAGCGTACTGTGCGGAAACTGCGGAAAGCTGTGCATACAGATCATCGATACCGGCGATCTGGTCTGCAAGCTCGGCTTCGTCTGCGGAACCGGCCTTCTTAGCCTCGTAAATGAATCGGCCAAGCTCCTGATAGCGCTTCGTAATCT
The DNA here is from genome assembly GCA_934643185.1 of uncultured Eubacteriales bacterium. Lineage (GTDB taxonomy): Bacteria > Bacillota > Clostridia > Oscillospirales > Acutalibacteraceae > Hominenteromicrobium. The sequence goes on along the minus strand of CAKUBN010000015.1, from coordinate 8,493 downwards.
CGCCGTTCAGCTCGGACATATTGATGCGCAGCTTGGACATATCCACAAACTGGCCTGCCATTTTGCCTACGGTCTGTGCAGCGGATTTTGCGTTGACAACAACATCATCAAAAATTCCCATAACAAATTCTCCTTTTGTGGTTTGGAAACGGAACCTTAAGAAGCACACCGTTTCATGTACCTTTCTTTAGTCCCATTATAGCGCAATTTGTGTCAAAAAGCAAATGACAAACCGGCAATTTTGTAAACAAAGGTTAAATTTTTCCTGACAATAACCTTAATTCGTACCGTTTTCTACTTTCGGACCCAAAAATTCACGCAGCATGGAGTTTGCAGGCACCAGCTCGGCATCAATGGGCTCAAAGCGCATCAGACGGGCATCTAAATCGCGCGCCTTACGGTAACACGGGTTATCCTCCGGGATCTCGCGCAGAAGCGGAATGACAAGCCTGCGCAGCACACACGGTTCATAGATATGAATGGAGTTCACCGTGTAGTCCGCGGAAAGGCGGTACGGGCGGATGTATTTATCTTCGCCCGCCACCACATTATCCCACATGGCGATGGTGCGCTCCGGCATGGTATCGCGGGAACGGATATCACGCGAGATGCGGCGCACAAGGCGAATATCCATCGGCGAAATGACCTCGCCGTTGATATCCTTGATCTGCTGCTTCACGCTGACATACAGCTTTATGGTGCTGCCCTCCGGCAGACCACGCGTAAAAATGGGGTTCAGCGCGTGCAGACCCTCCATGATAACGAACCCGCGGTCGCTGACATCGAGCTTTCTTGCCGCAAGCGTTCGGGTCTTCGTTGTAAAATCGTACTCCGGCAAAAGGCAGGAGCCGCTGTGAATGACGGAATTCAAACAATCCTGAATAAGCGCAATGTCGAGCGCGTTCACGGTCTCATAGTCCTTTTCGCCGTTCGGCAGCACGGGCGTTTCGTCCGGGCCAAGGTAAAAATCGTCAAGCGAGACAATCTCGGCGTGCACACCGAGCTTGCCGAGCTCGCGCTGCAATAAATGCGCCGTGGTCGTCTTGCCGCTGGAGGACGGCCCCGCCAGCATGCACACCTTCGCGGTTTTGTAATGCGTCACAATGTTGCGCGCAATGTTTTCGATGTGCTCGTGATAGGAATCCTCCACCTCATCGATCATGACCTGCGGGTTCAAAAGCGCCGCGTCGTTAATCTGCTCTAAGTGATTGATATATTTAATGTAACCGCTTGCGAAATTGCTCATATTGCTTCGCGATGCCCTCCTTTCGTTCGAGAATCTCCGGGTAACGGCTGATATATTCATACGAATATTTGAAGTTAAAAATTCGTGAAAGATCTTCGGAATACGGGTTCTTAAGCTTCGTCACGCCGCCTGCGCCGCATGCCAGCACCGTTTCAGTCTCATCCATCGTGAAAATATTATATGCACACTCGGTGCCCGGCTTTGCCCAGCCCGTATTCTCCAAATTGCCCGCCATGCGGCTTTGGCGATAGAGATAATACGGCTCAAGCCCCCGCTCTGTCAGCCGCTTTTCGGCATAAGCCATCATGCGGTCGGCAAGCGCGGCATCGGCGTGGGCCTTGTTGATCTCGCCGCTCTGCGTGATGAACGAGGAGCGCTTCAATGCGAGCGCGTGCACCGTCACGTTCTCAGGGTCAAGCGCAATGACCTTTTCGATTGTGTCACAGAACGTCTCATACGTGTCACCCGGCAAGCCGACAATGAGGTCCATATTGATATTCGTAAAGCCCGCTTCCCGCGCGAGGTGAAACGCATCCACAGTCTGCTGCGCCGTGTGGCGGCGGCCGATGTTTTCGAGCACGTTGTCCTGCAAGGTTTGCGGGTTGATGCTGATACGCGAAACGCCGCTTTTAAGCAGCGCATCCAGCTTTGCACGGTCAATGGTATCCGGGCGGCCGGCCTCCACCGTAAGTTCCTCGCACTGCGACATGTCGAACGCATCTTTCACAACGCGGATCATCTCGGAAAGCTGCTCTGCGGAGAACGTCGTGGGTGTGCCGCCCCCGACATACACAGCGCGCAGGTTTAAGCCCAAAGCATCGGCGACTTTCGCCGTCTCTTTCAGCTCTTCCAAAAGCAGGCGGTGATATTCCGGGATCTGTTTCTTGGCCTTTTCCACGCTTTGCGAAACGAATGAGCAGTACGCGCAGCGCGTGGGGCAGAACGGCACGGAAATGTACAAAGAGTAGTCGTTTTCACGCACTTTATCCGTAATGGGCTTTTGTGCGCGCAGGGTGCGCACCGCAAGTGCCGTTTTTTCGTTTGAGACGAAATATTTTTCGCGGAACAGCCTTGCCGCTTCCGCTTCGCCGTGCTGTTCGGTCAGCTGGCGCAGGAGCTTAATGGGGTGAATGCCCGTCAGCATGCCCCAGCGCGGCATTTTGCCCGTGTGGGCGCAAAATGCATCAAATAATAAAGACACCATGCCGTATTCGGTCTCTGCGCCTACTTTTGCTTTGCGCTCCGTTTTGCCGTCTGCGTCTTCAATGCGCACGATATATTCGCCGTTTTCTTCGGCGGTGTACACCGTGCGGTTTTCATCGCTCGGCATAAATTCGTGCTGTACCGTGACTTTGTCAAACGGGTAAAACACGCGGCAGAGGTTTTCCGCCTCATAGTGATAAGGGTGATCGATAATATATAAAACCATACATTTTCCTTTATAAATACGGATTTCGGCGCTTTTCGTCTTCCAGCGTCGTCACGGGGCCGTGGCCGCCGCAGATATCGGGATTTCCGGGCAGCGCCGCAAGCTTTTTCAGAGACTCGCGCAGCTCGGCACTGTTGCCGGTTGGCAGGTCGCACCGCCCGACGGAGTAGCCCATCAGCGTATCGCCCGTAAACACGGCGTCCGGCGTAATGTAGCTCACGCCGCCCGCGGTGTGGCCGGGCGTGTGCAGCACCGTGACCGGCACTTTGCCGATCTGAAACGTTTCGCCGTCTTTAAAAGTCTCATGCACCTTGCAGGTGATGGATTCGTCCATCATGAGGAGCGAGCCGTTTTGCTTGTCGTCCGCCGCAAACGCGGCTTCCGTCTCATAGGCACACACAGGCACGCCGAGCATCTCATGCAGGCGGTCTGCCTCCCAAATGTGGTCGAAATGCCCGTGCGTCAGCAAAATCTTCTGCACCGCGTGCTTTTTGATTTCAATCAGCAGCGTCTCATTCAGAAAACCGGGGTCAATGACCGCCGCCTTGTTCGTCTTTTCGTCGATGAGCAGGTAGCAGTTTTCTGCAATGGGCCCGCCCGTTATACATTTATATTTCATATTCTTGTTTACCTTTAGCTGCGGTCAATGGAGATGACGCCCTTGATCTTCTGCAAACGGTCGATGACGGTCTGCAAGTGCGAAAGACCGTTGATGGTGATCGTTGCGGAAATGACGGCATTCTCCGAGTTTTTGACCTCGCGGGAATTGAGCGAGTGGATGAAAATATGCATGTTGAAAAGCTGCTGGGTTACGTCAGCAAGCAGGCCGGAGCGGTCGGTCGCCACAATGTGCAGCGTAGACTTGAACTCCTCCTTGACCTCGCCCTCCCAGTGCGCACGCACCCAGCGCTCCGGCTCCGGCGCCTGCGAGAAATCCTTCGGCACGTTCGAGCAGCTGCGCTTGTGGATGGAAACGCCGAAGCCGCGCGTGATGAAGCCGACGATCTCATCGCCCGGCAGCGGGTTGCAGCAGCGGGAGAACTTGATGAGACAGTTGTCCATACCCTCTACGAGCACGCCGCCTGCCGCTTTCTTGTTGAGGTTCGGTGGCGGGGTCTGCTGCGCAATCTCCTGCTGCGGTTCGGGTGCAGGCTTGTGGGTCTTCTGGTATTCCTCTTTTACGCGCGGCAGGAGCTTCCAAAGCTGAATGCCGCCGTAGCCGATGGCCGCGTAAAAATCATCGGGCGTGACGCAGCTGTGGCGGCGGCCGGCGCTTTCCAGCATGAACTGCATCAGCTCGTCGCTCATCACGATGCCGTTGCGCTTAAATTCGCGCTCCAGCTCTGCCTTGCCTTCTACGATGTTCTCATCGCGCTTTTCTTTCTTGAACCACGCGCGGATCTTATTGCGTGCTTCGCTTGTACGCACGATAGAAAGCCAGTCGCGGTTCGGGCCGCGACCGACCTCCTTCGTCGTCAAAACCTCAATGATCTCGCCCGTTTTTACCTTGTAATCGAGCGGCACGATCTTCTGGTCAACCTTTGCACCGATCATGCGGTTGCCGACGGCGGAATGAATGGCATACGCAAAATCGATAACCGTAGAGCCCATCGGCAGGTTGATAACGTCACCTTTCGGGGTGAAGACGAACACCTCTTCCGGCGCAAGATCGGTCTTGATGGAGCGCACAAGGTCAGTGATATCTTCACTTTCGGACTGGTTATCGAGCATATTGCGGATCCACTGCAAGCGGCCCTCCAGCGAATCGGGCTTTTCGTTGCCGCTCGTCATGCCGAGCTTATACTTCCAGTGCGCTGCGATGCCGTATTCTGCCGTGTGGTGCATTTCCCACGTGCGAATCTGCACCTCGAACGGGATGCCCTCTTTGCTGATGACCGTCGTATGCAAGGACTGGTACATGTTCTGCTTCGGCGTGGAAATGTAGTCCTTAAAGCGGTTCGGCAGCGGGGTGAACATATCATGGATGATACCGAGCACATTATAGCAATCGTTGATGGTATCGACGATTACGCGCAGGGCGAACACGTCGTAAATTTCGTCAAAGCTCTTACCCTGAATGAACATCTTGCGATAAATGCCGTTGACGCTTTTTACGCGCCCTTCAATATATACGCCCGGGATAAGCGGCTCCACACGACTGCGGATCATTTCTTTTGTTGTCTCAATAAACTGCTTGCGCTTTGTGCTGCGCGCCTCAAGGCTATCTTCAATCTCCTTATACGCCACAGGGTCAAGGTACTTTAAAGAAACGTCCTCCATGTATTCCTTAACCTTGCGCATACCGAGACGGTGCGCAATGGGTGCGTACACCTCAAGACATTCCAGCGCCTTGTCGCGCTGCTTCTGCGGCGCTACGTATTCGAGCGTCGCTAAATTGTGCATGCGGTCCGCAAATTTAATAATGATTACGCGGATGTCCTCGCTCATCGCAATGAGCATTTTGCGCAGGTTTTCCGCCTGCTGCTCTTCACGGGAGGAGAACGGGATCTTGCCGAGCTTTGTCACGCCGTCCGTCAGGTTTGCAATCTCCTTACCGAACGCTTTCACAATGTCGTCATACGTGACCGGCGTGTCCTCAATGACGTCATGCAGCAGACCTGCCACGACGGACGGGGTATCCATGCCGAATTCCACAAGCTTATACGCCACCGCAATGGGGTGGATGATGTACGGCTCGCCGGAGCGCCGCACCTGTCCCTGATGCGCTGCCTCCGCGAACTTATACGCTTTTTCGATCAACGCGAGGTCATATTCTTTTTCGCTTTTTTCGATCAGTGACACAAGGTCCGCATACGTTTTTGCTGCTTCTGCCATCGTTTTTCACTCCTTCCGTTCCCTTATTGCAGTGCCAAAAGCACCGGGGAACGTGTAATATCTGTTTTGCCGCTCGTTTCGATGAGCGTTGCCGTAAATGTATCGTCTGCAATTTCGCTGTGTACCAAGCCGCGCTCCTCAAATACAAGAAGCGCCGTTTTAAAGAGTCCCAGTGTCATATCTTTTCCAAACTGCGAAACAAACCGAACCTGGTCCGTCTCTTTACCGTTCACCGTGCGCAGTGCGCGGTAAATGGCCGCTAAGCACGCGCGGTCGGGGTATAATCTGTTTTTATCCTCCGCGGAAAGCACCTCGCCGCGCTGCCACTTTTCAAAGCTCGCAAGCGACGCTATATTCTTTTCCGTATTGAACGCTGCAAACTTCATATCGCGCACGATGACAGTCAGCGACGGCTGGCCGCGAAATTCGCGCGCCTCCAGCTGTACCGCAAGGTCGATCTTATCGCCGATGTGGTACGGCAGCTCCTCGGGCTTTGTATTAAAACGCATCGCCGTGATGACCGCGCCGTTCTTTTCTAAGGTCAGGCGTAGATGCCCCCCGCCGCCGACCGGTGTGACATTGGAAAGCTCCATGTTGAATAAACCGAACACCGGCTGCGGGTTGCCGTTTCCAAACGGCTCTAACTGCGTCAGGCTTTGCGCCATGGAAACCGAAAGCGCCGCCGGGTTCAGCTTGCAGTCCAGTGTGACCGTCTGCGTGGGCATCTGCGGGAAGTGCTCCGCCGCATACTGATTGATGCGCTTGCGGAACGCTTCGATGTTTTCGGGCTTCAACGTGATACCCGCTGCCATGGGATGTCCGCCGAATTTGATGAGCAAGTCGCCGCACGCGCAGATGGCTTCAAACAGCGAGAAACCCTCAATGCTTCTGCCGCTGCCCTTCGCCTCTGTTTCGCCGCGCGAAATGATCATGCACGGCTTGCCGCAGCGCTCCGTCACACGGGATGCCACAATGCCGATAACACCATGGTGCCAGTTTTCACCGTCCACCACGACCACGCGGTCTTTCATGTATCCTTTCGCTTCGATATCCGCAAACGCCGCTTCGGCAATCTCTGCTTCCACACGGCGGCGTTCCTCGTTATCGGCGCAGATTTCCTCACTCAGTACCTCGGCTTCCTCTTCATAGCCGCTGATGAGCAAGCGCACGGCGCGTTCCGGCGCGCCCATACGGCCCGTCGCGTTGATGCGCGGCACCAGCGTAAACGCTACGTTCGTGCTCGTCAGTGCCTTCCCTGCAATGCCTGCGTTTTCCAAAAGTGCCTGCACGCCCAGGCGGTCGCTCTGTGAAAGGCGCTCAAGACCCGCGCGGATCAGCGTGCGGTTTTCGCCCGTCAACGGCACAATATCGCCGATGGTACCGATGGCCGCGAGATCGCTGTATGCTTCTAACAGATCTTCCACGTCGCCCGCGCCGTCCTCCAGCGCCATAAGCAATTTAAACGCGATGCCTACACCGGAAAAATGCTTATAGGGGCTTGTGTCATCCGGTCGGTATGCGTCCACGACCGCCACGGCATCGGGCAATATCTCCTGCGGGCGGTGATGATCGGTGACGACCACATCAATGCCAAGCTCGTTCGCGCGCGCTACCTCCTGCACGGAGGAAATGCCGTTGTCGACCGTGACAATGAGCGACACACCTTGCTCTTTTAAGTATTCCACGGCGCTCATGTTCATGCCGTAGCCTTCGCCCTCGCGCTGCGGTATGTAGAAGATTACGTCCGCACCACGCGTTTCAAGGTACGAATACAGCATGGCGGTCGAAGTCACGCCGTCGGCATCGTAATCCCCGTAAACCGCGATTTTTTCCATGTTGTCCACCGCACGGGTAATACGCGCCGCAGCTTTGTCCATATCTTTTAAAAGAAACGGGTCGGAGAGCGGCTCGCCCTCGCCAAGAAATTCCCGCAGATGCGCGGCATCGTCAAGGCCGCGAATATTCATCAGCATCGCGAGGAAGAACGGCACGCCATACGTCTGTGCAAACGCCGCCGCGCGTTCCTTATCGAGAGGACGCACCTCCCATTTTCGCAAGATCATTTTGCTTCACCCTTTAAATCAAAAGCCCGATTTTCCGCGCAACCCCAACTACTGCGCGGCAACCGTGTTCTATGTAAATTCGTTTCATTTCTAAAAGAATATTTTAGCATTTTTTTGCCGGTTATTCAACAGAATTTCACAATTATCTGCGAAACTGTTTGTAGAAAAAGAAAAACACATTCTCCATCTGTCGGCAAAGCGACGAACAAAGTCTTTGATTAAACTTTCTTCAAGAAAGTTTACGGATTCTCAAGACAGTGCCTTGAGTCGTCGTCCGCAGACGACGAAACACTTTTGCGTTCGAGAAAACAAGGAACGGTAGTAAGCAATGCTTCGCATTGCTACGAAACTTCCTGTGGACGTTCAAGTCGTAGGAAGCCCGGCTGTATGGGTTTTCTGAACAAGACACCAAAGTGTCTTGTTTTATACGCGCTCAGCGCAAAATTATTTCCCGAATTTTTGTTGATTTTCCCCGAAGAAAAAAGTCGATAAATTATAGAAAACAGGAAAGGCATGTGATAAAATGGAAATGAAAGATTCTGTATCTTTGCAGAAAAGAGGTGCCGTTATGGAAGAAAAAACACGGAAACCCGAAACCGCCAAGCAGACCGCTAAAGAACACCATGTGCAGGAGCACGAAGACGAGCACCAACACGGCAACCCGCAATTTGCGCTTAAGGTGCTGCTTATTCTCATCGCCATCATTTTGGTGATCGTTATTTTAAAGGCCACCGGCGTACCGTTCGCCGTAAAAGACTGGCTTTCGCACTTCACCGGCGACATGATCGCGCTACGCTGAATGTACTCTCCCCATAAAACACAAACCCGCCGAAACTTTTCAGCTCTGAAGTAGTCAATAGTTAGTAGACACAAAATTTCTTATGCCACCAGTTCTGTTCTATACAGGACTGGTGGTTTTC
>CAKUBN010000014.1 GCA_934643185.1 uncultured Eubacteriales bacterium | reverse complement strand
TTTTGCTCTGTCTCAGCTGTTTTGGGGCAGGAGCCTTGCGATGTCACGGGGCTGCCACCGCCTTTTGCGCCGAGCAAAGCGTTGATTTTCTGTACGGCGGCGCGGCAGTCGAGCGCGCCGTTTTTGCCGCGCGCGCAAATATAGCGTAAACGGTCACTTTCATTGCAGAACAGCACAGCAGAGAAATTATCGTCCGCGCAAAGTGTTTCGGCAATCGTTTTGCATGCGTCAAAATCGACCGGCAGGTATGCCGCAATGAAATTCTCCTGTGCTTCGGCATGCAGCTTTTCGCTGTACAATTTTGCAAGCTGCGCGTTTTTCTCGCGGAGCTTCTGGTTCAGGCCCTGCACCTGTTCTTCCTTGCGGGCGAGCGCGTCGAACACGCCGTCCGGCTTTACGGAAAGCGCAGCGGCGGTGCGGCGCAGCTCGGCGTTTTCTTTTGTGAAGTGCTCCAGCGCCAGCACGCCGCAGGCGAACGTGATGCGGCAGCCGGATTTATACCGCGCATGCTCTAAAACCTTGATCAGGCCGACCGGTGCAGTGCTCATGAAGTGCGTGCCACAGCAGGTGCACATTTCGGTGTGATCACCGTCTTCCACCTCCACGATGCGTACCTCGCCGTGCAGCTTCTCATTTTTCTTGCGCAGCGGCAGATTCGGAAGCTCGGAAGCGTCCACATTAAAAATACGCACGGGCGCGTTTTTCCAAACGAGTTCATTTGCGTATTTTTCGCCGGCCTCGATCTCCTCATCCGATAAATTGTGGTCAAGGTCGATGGTCACGACGTCTCCCGCCATGTGAAAGCCGACGTTTTCCGCGCCGAACAGCACGTCATAGGCATGCGAAAGCAGGTGTTCGCCCGTGTGCTGCTGGGTGTATTTCAAACGCTTTGCGGCATCCACTTTGAGCGTGACGATTTCGCCCACCGCAAACGGCTTTCCTGTGCGGTGCAGCACCGTGCCGTTCGCTTCAAAGCAGTACGTGACCGGCACAAAGCCCTGCATAGGGTCGTAAACCGTACCGATGTCGCTCAGCTGCCCGCCGCCTTCCGGAAAAAACGGTGTGCGGTCAGTCTCAAGGTCATAGCCGTCGTTTTTGTTCGGCGTACAGCTCACAACACGCGCGGTGCATTCGAGCATCTCCGGCGCGGTGAGATACAATTTTTCGCAGCTCATTTATGTACTCCTTTTGTAAAACGAGGTGCCGCCGCAGCCGCACCCCGCCTATTCTATGTTTAATTCAGTTTAATTCAAAATGTTCCGCAAGCTTTTGAAGCACTTCTTCGCGCGTATCGCGCTCTGTGTTTTCCCGTATCAGCGTGAAAAATCCGCTGTGCAGATAAGCTTCATACACCTCCGGGCTGTTCACCGTTGCAATACGTTAAAGTGTTCTCCTTTGCTAAAGCTAAATTTCGCTTCGGTATTTTCAGTATAGCATAGAAAACTCTAAAAGGCTACCGAAAAATGAAAAAATGCGCCGGACGCCCGACGCATCTTGAATTTTCAGCTTATCTGCCGCAGCACTTCTTGTACTTTTTGCCGCTGCCGCAGGGGCACGGATCGTTGCGGCCGACCTTCGGACCCTTTACGATCGTGGTGGAAGACTTCTGTGCCTTGTAGAGCTCCTTGCGCTTCTCTTCGGTGAGAATGGAATCCCACTGCGGGAGCTTATACAGCCACTCGGCCTTTGCGCCGACCATGTTGTAATAGAGCTTCTCCGGCTCGTAATCAAGGGAAACCTCCGTCTCGGCGGTCATGTTCTCCAGGTCGTTTTCCGCCTTGAGACTCTCGTTGATGCCGTCAAGGTAGCCGGTCATTTCGATGATATCCACGCCGAAGTGGTCAGCGAGTGCCTGTACGGTGCCGCTCTTCGGAGCTTCGCCCTTGAGGAGTTTCTCGTAAAAATCCTTTTCTCTAAGGAAATATTGTGTCCAGTACTGTTCTGCGCCGGGCTCTGCGGACTTCTTGTCTGCAAAATCCTGCCAATCCTTAAAAAGTGCCATGATGCTTCATCCTTTTCGTATCTTTTAAGCGACTTTCGGTTATCCCCTGAAAGTCTATTTTTGATTATAACCGAATCCGCTGCTTTTTTCAAGCAGAAACTACCCTAATATATTGAAAAATAGTGCCAAACGTGCTATTCTTATAAAGAAATCCCGATTATATTTCGATTTTTTAGTTGAATTTCTATTTTTTGAGCACAAGGAGACAAAAATGGAACCGAACAACGAGCGCAAAACGCCCGCGGGCGAGCAAAATGAACTCTTTAAAAAGCAGGTCTTCAGCGATGAGACGCTGCGCACCGCAGATCCCGATGAAGAAGAAACCGGTGAGCAGCATTTTGAAACGCTCACTTTCGATAAACCCGCCGTGCTCGACGAACGCTTTGCCGCGCGCAAAGCAGAACGCGAAACCGCACAGCCGCCGCAGGCAAAACCGGCGGCTCCTCGTCCTGCCGCAAAGCCGGTAAAGCGCCAAGTGCCCGCCGCGCAGAAAAACAAATCCGTTTCTCATGAGCGCAGATTGTACAGCGGCGAAACACCGTCCGACGCAGCATTGCGCATCACGCGGCAGATTGCGGCGCTTGTGCTGTGCCTGCTGCTTGTGTGCGGCGGCTTCTGGGCAAAGGGCACCGTGTGGGACATTTGGACCGACCGCGATATTGAAGACGTGCAGAAAAGCACGTATTACAGCGCTGCCGCAAACAGTGCACAACTTCGCTTAGATCCGAATCTTCCCATCGGTTACGACGCCGCGCAGGCTGTATGTATTTCTTTGGGACAGCCCATTTCGTCTTCCGCTATCCCCGCAAAAGCAGATGACAAAGACACGCTCATCTTCCCCGCAGACCTTACGGGCAGCATGGAAACGGCGCTCGGCAGCCAAAAGCTGCAGCTTGAAACCGGCCTTACGAACACAGATCTTTTCAAAGAAATCTACAAAAGCCTTAAGAAAAAGAAGCCCGTCATCGCGCTGATGCTCGTCGCTGACGCAGAATCGGCCAAGCTGCAATACGGTGTTGTGACCGGCCTTGATGTCAGCAACAACCGCGTGACCGTGGCGCTCAGCGAAGGCGTGGACACGTACACGCTGGCGGAGTTCGTCGCTGCCACACGCTTTGAAAACACGAAGAACATCCCGCTTCGCTTGCGGTTTTCGCTGCTTTTCGGTACACTTTCCCGCAATTCGGCGATCTTTTTAAAATGAACGGGCTGAAGATTACTCTCCCCGCGCCGTGCGCGTTCATCCTCTCCCGCCTACACGAAAACGGTTTTGAGGCCTACGCCGTCGGCGGGTGCGTGCGCGACAGCTTACTGCACAAAACGCCGCACGATTGGGACATCACGACCGCGGCAAAGCCGGAAAAAATCATCGAGCTTTTTTCCGACATTCCCATTTTAGAGACCGGCCTTAAGCACGGCACGGTGATACTGCTCATCAACCACGAACCGTACGAGGTAACAACGTTTCGCGTGGACGGAAATTACACAGACGGCCGTCACCCGGACTGCGTTGCATTCACGACCGATATTCGGGATGACCTTGCGCGGCGCGACCTGACAATCAACGCCATGGCCTACAGCCCCGCAACCGGAATCATTGACCCGTTCGGCGGGCAGGAAGACCTGAAAAATGAAATCATTCGTTGCGTGGGCGACCCGCACAAGCGCTTTTCGGAAGATGCGCTGCGCCTGATGCGCACGATTCGTTTCGCGGCTGTACTCGGATTTACGGTCGAACCCGAAACGCTGCGCGCCGTGCGCGACCTGCATGAAACGATCGGGCGCGTCGCAAAAGAGCGCATTTTCACGGAGCTTTTAAAGACCGTCTGTGCACCGTATGCCGCCGAGGCGCTGCGTGCCGCGCCGGAGTTGTTTTTTTGCGCCGTGCCGCAGCTCGAAAATCTCAAGGGTGTGCCGCAAAACAGCAAATATCCCATTTACGACGTATGGGAGCACACGCTGCACGCGCTCGAAAATATCGACACAGATGCCCCTATCGCCTGCCTTGCGATTTTATTTCACGATGTCGGCAAAAAAGCCGTCCGCACGACGGGCGAAGATGGCTATGACCACTTTTTCGGGCACGCGGAGAAAAGTGCCGCGCTCACCGATGAAGCCCTGCGCGCGCTGCGCTGCGACAACAAAACGCGCGAAGCCGTCGTGGAGCTCGTTTTGCTGCACGATACCGCTTTCCCGAAGCGCACGGCAAAGTTCCGCCGCCTGCTTGCAAAGCTCGGCTACGAGCAGTTTTATCGCCTGCTCGCCGTAAGCCGCGCAGACAGCTTAGCGCACGCGCCATGGTGCGTGGAAACGCGCTGCAAAGCGCTTGCGGATGCCAAAAGCGAAGCCGAAGCGCTGCAAAAAGTGGATTTCTGCCTATCCCTGCATCAGCTTAAAATCACCGGCAAAGACCTGCAAGCGTTTGGCTTTCAGGGCAAAGCGATCGGCGAAACGCTGAAAAAACTCTTAGATGCCGTTTTGTGCGGCCAGCTTCCAAATGACCGCGAAGTTTTGCTTTCTCATCTTGAAAAACACACGCAAAAACACAAATAAAACACAAACCGCGCCGCCCGGAGCTTTTCCGAAACGGCGCGGTTTTTTGGCCTTTACTTATATGTATCGTAAAGGCCCAGGCTGATGCCGATGGCTTCGTTGACGCGCTGCATGGCGTCGTCATCGAGCTTGCCCATTTTTTCTTTTAAACGGTGCTTATCAATGGTACGGACCTGCTCCAAAAGCACAATGGAATCCTTTTGCAGGCCGGTGCGTTCCGCATGGAGCGCAATGTGCGTGGGCAGGTTCGTTTTATCGCGCTGGCTCGTGATGGCCGCTGCGATCACCGTGGGGCTGAACCGGTTGCCCACATCGTTCTGCACGATGAGCACGGGGCGCACGCCGCCCTGCTCGCTGCCCACCACGGGGCTTAGATCTGCATAGTAAATATCGCCTCTGTGTACATTCACGGTTTTCACACTCCGAACAGAATTTGCATCAACGCCCGCGGCGCTACTTATATTCTTGCCCGTTTTTTCGGCGCTTAAACACGCCTGCTCCATTCTATTACGAAGTTGTGCGTTCCGTGCAAAATGCGCAGAATTTATTTGCCCTCGATCTGCAAAAAGACCTCCGGCAGCTTTTCGATGAGGTCCGTCGGCAGCATACCGTGCTGTGAAAGCTGTTCGGCACAAAGGTCGCCCGCCGCACCGTGGATGCACACGGCGGCATACGCCGCTTCAAACGGCTGCATATTCTGTGCACACAGCGCGCCCGTGATGCCGGCTAAAACATCGCCGCTGCCGCCCTTCGCCATGCCGGGGTTGCCCGTTGTGTTCACGCGCGTCTCGCCGTTTGGCGCTGCAATGACCGTGCCCGCGCCCTTTAACACCGTGATGACGCGGTACGTCTGCGCAAAAGCGCGCGCGGTCTGCAAACGGTCAGCGCGCAGCTCTGCCATGGTGCGACCATTCAGGCGGCACATCTCCCCCGGGTGCGGCGTGATGATGACCGGGGCCTGCGGCACAAGCAGCTTTTCCGGCGTTTTCGCAAGGATGTTCAGCGCGTCCGCATCCAAAACGATCGGCCCGTGTGCGTTTTCAAGCACAGCGTCCACAAGCTTTGCCGCATACGGCGCTGTACCGAGGCCGCAGCCCACAAGGCACGCGCTTGCCTTATCGATGGCCTCCAAAACCGTTTCGCCCGGCACCTCTGCGGGGTCGTACAGCGTGAAGATTGCTTCCGGCACGGCGGGTGCTAAAATCGGGTACAGCGCATGCGGAATGGCGATGTTCAAAAGCCCCACGCCGCTGCGCAGTGCCGCACGCGCGGTCATGATGCATGCGCCTGCCATGCCCACGCTGCCGCAGATCATGAGGAGCCGCCCGTATGTGCCCTTGTGCCCCTCCGGGTCGCGCTTTGGGAACAGCGGGCAGATGTTGCCGAGCAGCACAGACTCCGTATCGCACGGCAGCATCTCGAGATGTTCCTCCTTGATGCCCACCTGCCGCACAACGGTCAGGCCGCCGAAGCCCGCCGCGGGGTACACAACGCCCGCCGGCTTCATCGCCGTAAATGTCACCGTGAGGTCTGCTTTAAAGCATGCACCCTCCACCGCGCCGGTATCGCACACTGCGCCGCTTGGAATATCCACCGAAACGCGAAACGCTTTTTTATTTTCTGCCGCACGCGCAAACAGCGGCTCCATCACACTCGGCAGGCGGCCGTGAAAGCTGAAGCCGAATACGGCGTCGATGATGACATCAGCTGCATCCACCGCGCTGCCCGCCGTGCGGTACGAGATGATCTCAATGCCGCGCCCCATTTTGTCATACGCCTGCTGTGCAAGCGCAGAGGCCGGTGCGCCCTGCATCAAAACGACCGTCACCTTAGCGCCCTCGGCCGCTAACAAGCGCGCCGCCACAAAGCCGTCGCCGCCGTTATTGCCCTTGCCGCACAAAATGACTGTCTTTTTGCCCGTAACGTCCATTTTTTCCGTAACCGCTGCCGCCACCTCGGCGCCCGCGTTTTCCATAAGCGTTTCCATAGAGACGCCGGACTCCACCGCGCACGATTCCAGCCCTCTGATCTCCGCCGCTGTCAATACCCGCATATGCCTGCCCCTTTTCCGTTGCGTTTTATGCTTTAATGGTATCATTTTCCCGCGCGATTTTCAACTGAAAAGCCCGCGAAAATAAAAATCACTTTTGTCCTGTAAAACAGTATCAAAAACCTATTGCATTTCGCGTTTTACCGCGCTATACTATGAGTAGTTAGTTGCGTGAAACTTTTTTATATGCGCATAGGTTAGCTTTTTCTAACTTTTGCGTGCAAATTTGCCGCTGTCTGCGGCCATTAAACAGAAAGGCAGGGTTTTCATGTCTAAGAAGGCGACAGAATTTCAGAAAAAAGAAATGAGCAAAATGTACCGCGGCAAGGAGATCTTTAAGCCGCTCAACACCGGGTGGATCGACGAGCACGTGGCCTGCGTGCGCGAATGGGTCGCGAACATTTTCTTCTACAAAAAAGGCGGCACGACCATCATGATCGACGCCGGGTACAACTATGAACGCTTGGAAGAAAAAATGGGCTGGCTTGGCATCGACCCCAAAACGATCCGCCACATTCTCATCACCCATCAGGACACCGATCACGTGGGCGCGGTGGAAGCCGACAGCCCCGGGCTTTTCAAAAACGCGAAGCTCTACATAGGCAAAACGGAAAACCGCTATTTAACGGGCGAAGTGCGCCGCAAGGTCATTTACCACCTTTACAAGCTGCCGCAGGTGACGATCAACAACGAAAAAGTGCTGCTTGAGGACGGGCAGGTCTTCAACATTGACGGCATCAAGATCGAGTGCTTCCTCGTGCCCGGACACACATGGGGCCACATGAACTACCTCATCGACGACAAATATCTTTTCACCGGCGACACCATCTGGTTCGGCGCGGACGGCGGGTACAGCTTCATCTCCGCACTGGCCGAAAACAACAAACTCGCCGTGCAGTCGCTCGCTTCATTTGAAGAAAAATTGCAGGCGCGCGGGCTGCAGCCCCTGTTTATCACCGGGCACACCGGCTGGACGGATAACTTCCGCTTTGCGTTCGCGCATAAAGATCAGCTTTGTTCCCCGTTTAAAAAACGCGTGCACGACCCAAACGCGCCGTATGACGCCTATGAGGAATCGGACGACACCGAGGCAAACGCCAAAAGCGGGCTTTTAAAGGGAGTAGGTAGATGAAATATTTTGAGTTCGGGCAAGAGCACCCGGAGCTCATGGTCATCCTGCACGGCGGCGGGGTGAGCTACTTCGGCGCGCTGCCCGCAGCCAAAGCCATATCGAAAACATACCACGTGGTGCTTGTCGCTTACGACGGCTTTAATCCGGAGGAGCCGGAAACCGAGTTTAAATCCCCCATGGACGAAGCAAAGCGCCTCGGTGATTACATTATAGAACACTACGGCGGGAAGATCGACATTCTTTACGCGCTTTCCTACGGCTGCCGCGTTTTGATGGAAGTTCTTGCCGACGAGCGTTTGACGATCACGACGACCATTGCGGACGGCATGAGCCTGCGGGATTATCCCAATATCAAAAGTAAATTTGGAAAAGACGTGTACTGCTTTTTCTTCACCGGGCTCTTTTACGCAGTCATGGGGCACCCCGGCCCGCGCAGGAAAGCGTTTTTGGCGAAGATTTCCGGCAGAACCTACGAAGAAGCCGACCGCATTTTGTACGGCAAAGCGACGTGGAAAAGCTGGAAAAATCAGGATTACTATCTGATCGGCAAAAAGACGGATTATTCCCTGTTTCAGAAAACGGATATGTTCCTTTGGTACGGCATCAAAGGCAATGTGGACAAAAAGCTTTCTGCAAACCTGGACTTGCTGAAACAAAAGGGCTTTCCCTTTACGGTGAAGATCTTCCACGACTTGGGACACGGCGGCTTAGCCGGTGAGCACCCCGATCAATTTGTGGAAGAAGTGAAAGCCGCGCACACATCGCAAAAGGAGGCGTAGACCGTGAAAGACGAAGACTTGAGGTTTGACCGCACGTGCCACGTGCTGTACTCCAAGCCGTGCAAAGCGCAGATTTTAGCAAAAATCGCGCTGCACTATCCGCCCGAAAAGCGTGAGGAAGTTTGGACAAACGTGCAAAAGCAATATGTCGAGTTTCTCACCGACTGGCGCACGGACCTTGGCGGCAGCAAAAACTTTCATAACGGCGCGGGCGGCACTTACGACTGCATCGCTTTGATGGCGTACTACGTCGTGTGCAAGGACGTGACGAGCCTTGCGGAAATTGAAGAGATGGAAGGCAATTTGTTTTTGACGGCGTTCCGCAAGCTCAGCAAGCTCAAAATCATTGACTGCAACAAGCCGTTTTTCAAAAAGCTCATGTACCGCGCGTTTTTAAACGCCAAGGCGCAGTGCGACAAATGGGGCGATTACGAAATGAACGTCGCGCCGTTTGATAAAAACAAGCCCATTTACTATGAGTTCACCGCCTGCCCCGTTGCGGAGTTTGCAAAGCAGCACGATTTATTAGAGGTCATGCCTGCACTGTGCAACCCGGACTACGAATCCATGGAGCTGATTCACGCAAAGCTTGTGCGGACAACGACCTGCTCAAACGGCTGCAAATGCGATTACACCATCTGCGGCGACAAAGACCCATACGCAAGCGCGCACCCCGAATATCAGGATGCGGCGGGATATAGGAGGAACAAATGATTTTAAACGTATTACTCGAAGGGCTCGGCCTTGGCGCTTTACTCTTTCTCGTCTGCCTGTTCGGCATCCGGGGCGGCGCCGTCGGCATGGTGCACCTTTACGAAAAAGAAGTGCAGGAGCGCTGCATCACCTTGGGCCTTACGACCCGCGAAAAAATCGACCGCAACGCAAAGCTGTTTAAGCTTATATGCCTGCCGGGCTATATTGCCTACGTACTCATTTTCGTGTATGCTGTAAACGGCGCGCGAGGCTTTGTCTCCGGCTTTTGGCAGCTGCTTGTCATTTTGTCCGTGATGAACCTCATCGACCGCCTTTTGATCGACGGCTACTGGGTGGGTCACACAAAAGCGTGGACGATTCCCGGCACGGAGGACCTGAAGCCATACATTTCCGCCGCTGCAAAGCGCAAAAAATGGCTGTTTGGAACGCTTGGCATGGTTATCATTTCTGCCGTACTTTCCGGCGTCATGCTGCTGTTTATCCATTAAATTGAGGTCGATATCCATGTTATTTCAAACGCTTGGCGATAAGCAAAATCCGGCAATTCTCTTTTTCCATGCCATGGGCGTGACCGGCGCAAGCAGCGAGCGCGTGGCGGAGCACCTGAAAGCGAACTATTTCTGCATCCTGCCCACTTCTACCGTGTATTGCGCGGGGCAGAAGTATATTTCCAAAGCCGATGAAATTCAGCAAGTGGAAAGCTTTTTGAGCACACAGAACGTCACAAAGCTCGCACTTGTGGTCGCGTCGTCCATCGGCGCAGACCTTGCAGCCGCTTTCCTATCCGAGACAAAAATTCCCGTGGAGCACGTTTTTTTCGATGGCGGGCAGTTTGCGCAGATCGGCAAATCCACGCGCCGCATCATGGTGCCGTTTTTGTACCTCGCCATTAAAAGTTTGTACCGCTCAAACGGCGGCACGCTCAAAAAGATCATGTGGTGCGACGATGACGCCATTAAGCCATATTTCATCGCGGCAGGCAAAGCACTGACCTACGGGAATATGCGCCGCCAGCTTGCGGACAGCTTGGAGGATAAGCCCTTTCCCCCGCTTTCGGAAGAACTGCAAACGCACACGTTCTTTGAATTTGGCAGCATCGAAGACCATTTCAAATACCGCGACGCCGTCATGAAGGCGTACCCAAACGGCCATTTCCCGGTGTTTGAAGGGCACAACCACATGCAGTATCAGATCACAGACCCGAAGGGCTTTGCGGAAATGCTTGCGCATATCATCGCGAAAAACGCGCTGCCCGCTCTGCCGTTTTTGAAAAAAGGAGGGTAATTTTGGCTTACCACATTGAACAAAACACGGTGCAGGAAACGCTCGTCATCCCGCTGTACGGGCGGAAGATGTGCACGGAGCTGTACCCGAATTTATACAAGGACCCCACCGCCCTGCGCCTGATGCAGAAGATCGACTACGATTTTTCGCGGCTCGAGCAGAAATCCAAAAGCCTCATGCAGCGGTTCGGCTTTTTGGAAGCCGCCATGCGCCAGAACGACCTCGCATTTGAGGTGCGGGATTATTTAAAAAACCACCCAAACGCCGCCGTCGTCAACCTCGGCTGCGGGCTGGATGATACCGGCCGTCGCTGCGACAACGGCACGTGCAAAATTTACAACCTCGATTTTCCAGGCGTCATCGCCGTGCGCGACGCACTTTTGCCCGCCGGTGCGCGTGAAGAAAACATCCCGTGCGACCTCAACGACACCGCATGGTTCAAAAAAATCGATGCTTCAAACGGCGCGGTGTTTTTCGCCGCAGGCGTGTTCTATTACTTCTTAAGCGAGCAGGTCAAAGCGCTTGTGCAGGCCATGGCCACGGCTTTTCCGGGCGGCAAGCTCGTTTTTGATGCGGCCAACCGATCCGCCGTAAAGCTCATGCTGAAAACCTGGATCAAAAATGCGGAGATCCAAGACGTCGGCGCGTATTTCGCCGTGGCCGATGCACAGAAGGAGCTCACCCCTTGGGGCAAGAACATTAAAGTTTCCAGCCGCGGGTATATGCTCGGATACAACGATTTAAAGGACCCGTCGGTCAGCGGATTTTTCCGCTTTTTAGCAAAAATCGGTGACCGCAAAATGAACATGCAGATCGTACGGCTGGATTTTGGAGGAATATAACGTGAAGCACATACATTTTGATACAGAACAATCCGGGTTCTACGGCGCATACTGGCCGTGCCAAGCGGGCTCGGACTGCACGATCATCGCTATGCTCGGCGACGACCCGGAGGATTACATGACGCGCTCAGCCGTTAAATGGCTCTTAAGGCTTGGCGTGAACGCGCTCACCATGTCGCCGGCAAGGAAAGATTACAGCCACCACAACTACCCCTTAGAGCGCATAGAAAGCGCTATCACATGGCTGAAGGCGAACGGCACGAAGAAAATCGGCATTGCCGGCGCTTCCACCACAGGCACGCTCGCACTGACGGCAGCTTCCCTGTTCCCGGACATCACCTTGACCATCGCCATGACGCCGAGTGATTTTATTTGGCAGGGTTTTATGCAGGGCAACAAAGACGGCTGCAAGGAGTGGCCCATTGAGGGCGAATCGCTGTTCACTTACCGCGGCAAGCCCCTGCCCTACATGCCGTTTTGCTACCAGCACCCGGAATACTGGAATGTCTTCCAAGCGGAAACAAAAGCGACGCACAGCATGGCTGCTTCCAGAAAGATCTTTGACGATTCCGAAGCTGCGCACCCCATCACAGAGGACGAATTCATCAAGGTGGAAAACATTCGCGGCAAGCTCATGATGATCGCCGCGGAGGACGATACGCTGTGGGACGCCGCAAAGTACATCCGCCGCATGGAAAAGCGTCTTGCCGAAAAGCCGCACAGCTGCACTGTGGAAGCTAAGGTCTACCAATACGGCACGCACTTCGTTTTCCCGGAGGGCATGATGCGCACCATGCTGCCCGTGGGTTCCGGTTTGTTCGTCCAGCTTGCGTTCAGCGACGCTAAAAAGCACCCCAAGGAATGCAGGGCGACCCGCGAGGACATTGACCGCCGCATGACAAGCGCCATTAAAGTTTGGAGGGCTGAATAATGAACTATGCAGGTATGCCTTTTGGCATGTGGGCCGTGTTTTCCGGCTCCTTTTGCAAAAACCTCACGACCGTGTTCGGCTATGACGAAGCGACCGCAAAGGCCGTTATGAAAAAAGCAAAGCCGAAATACAAAGAGATCATTCACGATTTGCCGGAATTTGAAAAGGGCGACCGCTTCAAGATGAACATTGTAAACGCGGCCATGCTCGGCGCCGTCATTTTGTCCATGCCGAAGCGCCCGGAGGTGGAACCCCTGACGGATTACTACGCAAAATCCATGATGACAAAAACCATGTGCTGGTTCTGCCGTACGACTTCAAAGACCAAATACACAGAAAAGGACATTGCGGGCATGAAGGCTACCGAAAAACTCCGCGCCGCTGACCGCAACCCGTATTCGTGGAACATGGAGTTTATCCCCTACACGGACGGCAGCGGCTATGAGGCACGTTTTTTCACGTGCGGCATTTGTGCGCTGATGAAAGAGCTCGGCTTATATGACCTCACGCCAGCCATGTGTCACCTTGATTACACCATGGCCGAAGCAGGCGGCAGAACGAACTTTGTGCGCGAATATACGCTCGCCTCCGGCGGACCGTACTGCGATTGCGGCTACAAAAAGAAGGCTTAAATTTCTGTATATAAAAGCGCCCCGTCACCGGAAATCTCCGATAACGGGGCGCTGTGTTTTTTAATTTAGTTTCTGCCGAAGATCTCGAACTTCAATCTTCTGTCCATAAACGGCTTGATGGCATCGATGCAGCGCTCATCCGGCGAGAACACCAAGAGCGTCAAGCCGGTCTTGCGGCTCTTTGTAATAATGTACCACGCGTCCTTGCCGTCATCCGTCTCTGCTGCAAAAATCGTCTTATCCACGCGCTTGCCCTTAAGCTTCTGCGCATTTTCCGTGTACTTGCCCATCTCTTCGATCGCCTTTGCGTCGAAAGACGTCAAACGCTTGCGGTTTCTGCGGTTGATGATCTTATCCACCGCAATGTCGCCGTTTGTGATGCTGTACTCAAACTCCAGGCTGCGCGAGGAGATGACGTAATACACACCGTAGATCACGCCGCAGATCACGAGGAACGGGATCATCGGCGAAACCGGCGTCAGGAAAATGCTGACGAAAATCAGGATCGCACCGAGGATGGACACACCGAGCGACATCAAAATATCCTTGCTGCCGATCTTCTTTTTTACCATGTATTCTACAAACACATCTGTCATCATACTGTAAATTACCTTCCGTTTCCATAATTCAATATTGTCATTGTATCATAATCCACCCGGAAGTTCAACTGCGTAATTTGTGAATTTTTATCCGAATATTACGAATGCCGCAGCTTTTTCGCAAAACTCTGCCTGCAAAATGTACTGAAAGGCTTGAAAACCGAAAATTTCTATGCTAAAATAACAATATCGGCGTTATGTGCGCCGAACAGTAAAACGCGAGGAAAAAGAAAAGTAACCTGTTTTTCGTGGGCAGAGAGGGCGCGCCGTCGGCTGAAAACGCGCCTGCATTGAATATAGGCGAAGTTCTCTTTGGAGCGGTGCGGCTGAAACAAGAGTAGGCTGCAACGGGTGGCCGCGTTAAAGGCTTTCAGAGGGCGCAATGCGCCGAAATTGGGTGGTACCGCGAGCTTTCCGGCTCGCCCCATGTTTTGTACATGGGGCGGGCTTTTTTCATGCTCACCATTCGGTACAAAACGGAAATCATTTATGAAAGGATATATTGATATGGGAATCAAAGAAAGCATTTCCGAGCTGCGCCAGAAGTTTGACGCAGACCTTTCCGAAGTGCGCGACAGCGAATCCATTGAAAAGCTGCGCGTTTCGTATCTCGGCAAAAAGGGCTCTGTCACCGAGCTTTTAAAGGGCCTTAAGGACCTTTCCGGTGCGGAGAAAAAAGAATTCGGCCAGACCATCAACACGCTCAAGCGCGAGGTCGACGAGCGCATCACGGCACATGTGGAGCGCATCCGTCAGGAGGAGGAAGACCGCCTTGTCAACAGCGCAGAGCAGTATGACGTTACGCTGCCGATGGATACTGACTGCGGCTCCTATCACCCCATCACGCTCGTACAGCGCGAGCTCGAGGAAATTTTCGCTTCCATGGGCTTTACCATCGAAGACTACCGCGAGGTCGTGACGGACTACAACTGCTTTGAGGCGCTGAACATTCCGAAGCATCACCCCGCCCGCGACATGCAGGATACGTATTATCTTGATAACGGTCAGCTTTTGAAGACCCACACCTCCGCTGCGCAGAACACCATCATGAAAAAGTACGGTGCGCCGCTGCGTGCCATTTTCCCGGGCCGCTGCTTCCGCAACGAGAGCACAGATGCTTCCCATGAAAACACGTTCTTCCAGATGGAAGGCATCATGATCGACAAGGACATCTCCATTTCGAACCTCATCTACTTCATGAAGACCATGCTTTCTAAGGTCTTTAAGCAGGACGTGCAGGTTCGCCTGCGCCCGGGCTTCTTCCCGTTCGTTGAGCCGGGCTTTGAGCTCGACATCAGCTGCCACATCTGCGGTGGCAAGGGCTGCTCCACCTGCCACGGTTCCGGTTGGATCGAGCTTTGCCCGTGCGGCATGATCCACCCGAACGTGCTGCGCGCCGGCGGCATTGACCCTGAGGAATACACCGGCTTCGCATTCGGCCTCGGCCTCACCCGCCTTGCCATGATGCGCTACGGCATCAAGGATATCCGCGATCTCAACAGCGGCAATCTGAAGGTGCTCTCGCAGTTCAACCATGAATAAAGAAAAGGAGTCGTTACAATGCTGATTTCAATGAACTGGATCAACGACTTCGTTGATCTTTCCGGCTTGGACCTTGAAAAGCTGATCCACCAGTTCACGCTTTCCACCGCAGAGGTCGAAGACATCTATTATATGGGCCGCGACATCAAAGATGTTGTTGTTGCGCGCATCGTTTCCATCGAAAACCACCCGGATTCCAAAAAACTGCACCTCTTGAAGGTCGATGCAGGCGACAAGGTCTATGACTGCGTATGCGGCGCGCCAAACGTGCGCGAGGGCATGCTTGTTGCCTTTGCCCGCGAAGGCGGCTCCGTTTCCGGCATGGAGATCACCTGCGCAAAAATTGCAGGCTATGAATCGCACGGCATGTGCTGCTCCGAAAAAGAACTCGGCATCAGCGCCGACCACAGCGGCCTGTGGGAGATCACGGATGACCTGCCGCTCGGCACACAGATTACGGACGCATACGGCGTAAAGGACGTTGTGTTCGAGGTCGATAATAAGTCTCTGACGAACCGCCCGGACCTTTGGGGTCACTACGGCATCGCGCGCGAATTTGCAGCGCTGACCAATCGTGAATTAAAGCCGGTCAGCCGCATGGATCTCACCCCCTACGCTTCTCTGCCGGGCATCGATATCGATATCCGCGATAAAGAGCTCTGCTACCGCTACACGGGCCTCAAGGTGCGCAACATCACGAAGAAGGTCAGCCCGGTTGATATGCGCATTCGTCTCTTTTACTGCGGCATGCGTGCCATCAACCTGCTTGCCGACCTCACAAACTACCTCATGCTCGAGCTCGGCCAGCCGATGCACGCGTTCGACTGCGCAAAGGTCGATTCCATTCAGGTGCAGCGCTTCTCCGCTCCGTTCGAGTTTGAAACGCTGGACGGCACAAAGCGCCGCATCGACGAAAACACGCTGATGATCTGCTCCAAGGAAGAGCCGGTCGCCATCGCGGGCATCATGGGCGGTCTCAACTCCGAGATTGAAGATAACACGGACAGCCTGCTGCTCGAATCCGCAAACTTTGACGCTGTAAGCGTGCGCAAGTCCTCCACGCGCATCGGTTTGCGCACGGATGCTTCCATGCGTTATGAGAAGACCCTTGACCCGGAAATGACCGACGTCGCCATCGAGCACTTCATGCAGCTGCTCACCGAGATCGACCCGGGTGTGGAGATCATCTCCTCCATGACAGACGTCTATGTCCGCCACTACGACAAAATCGACATCACGTTCGATAAGAAATTTGTAGACCGTTATACGGGCATCGATATTTCCGACGAACAGATTTTGAATACGCTTTCCGCGCTCGGCTTCGCACCGACGCTTGAAAACGAAGTCTTCACCGCGCACGTGCCGTCCTGGCGTGCAACGAAGGATGTCACCATCAAGGCCGACATCATCGAGGAGATCACCCGTGTTTACGGCTACGATAACTTCAAGATTACGACCACAAAGGCAGCTTTGGCGCCGGTCATGCGCACCGCGGGCAACAATGATGACCGCTGGACGAAAGACCTGCTCGTGCAGCGCTACGGCATGCACGAAGTGCACTCCTACATCTGGTGCGACGCGAAGAAGTACAAGGACCTCAACATCGAGATTGAGGACAACGTGCGCGTCATCAACGCCATGACGCCGGACCACACCGTGCTGCGCCGCTCCATGGTGCCGACGATGATCACTTACGTCAACGAAAACAAAGCATACGCAAATGATTTTGGTGTGTTCGAGATTGCCCGCGTTATCAACGGCCTCGGCGAAGACGGTCTGTGCGATGAGCAGAAGCACCTTGGCATTGCGCTGTACAGCCGCACTAAAAGCGAAAAGGAACTCTACCTCGGCCTGCGCGACATCATGGCTTCCATCAGCAAAGAGCTGAAGCACCGTTACTTTGAGTTCCGCATCGCGGAAGCAAAGCACAACTGGCAGCACCCGCGCAACACCGCAGAGATCTATCTCGACGGCACATACGTCGGCTTTATCACGGTCGTACATCCGTCCGTACAGACGAAGATCGATAAGAAAGCCGTCATCGTTGCCGGTGAACTGAACATGGATACGCTCTCCTCCATGGCAGCATCCGTTATTCACTATGAGGAACCCTCCAAGTTCCCGGGCATCGACATCGACCTCTCCCTCGTCATCGGCGCAGACCAGACGTACAGCGCACTTTCCGCTGCATGGCAGAACGTCACGCCGCTGCTTAAGAACGTCGCGCTCATCGATTCCTACAACGGCGTCGTTAAGAGCATCACGCTGCGCTTCACGTTCTCCTCGAACGAGAAGACGCTTGCAAAGAACGAAGTGCAGAGCTACGTCGATACCATCATCGAGAACCTTGCGAAGATCGGCGTTGTGCTGAGATAATTTGTTAAAAATTTTCGTACCGCTTGCTTTTTTTGTTGTTTTGCGGTATGCTGTATACAGTGTTTATTTGTCATGATTTTATGCGCGAATAAAACACCGGGCCCGGCATACAATGAAACGTAGGCTGTATTTTGCAGCCTTTACACGATCGGAAAACGAGGAGGTGTTCCACATGGCAGAAGATTTCAGCGACCGCACCCAGACTTTCAGCATTGAGACGCCGCAGAAGCTCGATATGCAGCAGGTGCTCGTACAGGTTTACGATGCACTCAAAGAAAAAGGCTACAACCCCATCAGCCAGATCGTGGGATATATTCTCTCGGAAGATCCCACATACATCACAACGCACAACAACGCGCGCAGCCTCATCCGCAAAATTGACCGCGATGAGCTGCTCAAAGCAATGGTGCGTACCTATTTGGGCGAATAAGCCTGTTTTCTGATGTGCCGCCGCTTTATGCGCGGTATTGCCTGAAACCGAAAATTGCCGCTTGGCGGGTCTTCCCCGTTGGCGGCAATTTTTATTTTCAAATGTGCAAATACAAGTTGTCTTTTTTCTGAATCTATGCTATACTATTTAAAAGTGTATTGAATGCATTTGCGCCGTACTTTGAAAGTTCGGCATTTCTCCAACGAGACTTTATGAAAGGATTTGCATACTATGAGCGAAAAGCAGAAGAGCCCGTTTCCCATGTATCGCGGCAAGCCCCTTGTGCGCAGCGGCGACACGCTGTATTACGGAAACATGACCGATAAATACGTCATCAAAATCGACATCAAAACAAAGAAGACCGTGGAGGACATGGAGGTTGCCGACAAGTGCATCGTGCAGCTCATGCTCACCGACCCGGAGATCCGCTCCAGAAAGCAGATCGTAAAGACCAGCGAGAAAAACGGCCTTTACCTTGCACTGGACATCGCCGACGCCTGGCTCACCCGCGCACTGGCGGAATAATAACATTTAAACTAAAAATCACCGAGAAATGCCTGCATTGGGCTTTCCCGGTGATTTTTGTTTTGTCCTTTTATATGCGCGGCTGTTTGCCGAGCTTTTCTTTGCGCTGGCGTTTGTTTTGGTACATGGCGATATCCGCCTTTTCAAGCATTTCGTCATACGGCGCGGCGGTGTCGTTTAGGAAGCAGCAGCCCATGGAGAACCGCAGCGGTACCCGCTGGCCGTCATGCAGCACGGCTTCGGCATCATCCTGCGCGCTTTCAAGCTGCCGCAGCTTCTCCTGCAGTGCCGCTTCATTTTCTGCCCTGAGGAACAGCACAAATTCGTCGCCGCCATGGCGTGCGGCAAGGCCGCTTTCGCCCACGATATTTTTTAAAACCTCCGCGGCGGAAATGATATACCGGTCGCCGCCCTCGTGACCGTAGGTGTCGTTGATCTCCTTGAGGTCGTCAAGGTCGATCATCACGACGGCGCAGGTGTCATCCGTGCCCGCTTCCAAAATGCGCTCCACACGGCGGCTTAAACCGCGGCGATTATACAGCCGGGTCAGCGGGTCGGTATCACGCTCGGATTCGATCTGTATGCGGCGCTGCACGTCCTCGGTCACATCGTTCACCACGCCGAACACACTGCTTTCCTCGTGCGCTTCTTCCAGCTTTATGTAGCGGTCCGGGTCGCCCGGAATGCGGTATACGCCGCGTTCACCGACCACACGGCTGCGGCGCAGCTCCTCAATAAACGTATACAGGTGCACGCGGTCGCCGGTGTAATACGCCGTCTCCTCCGCCGTCCAACCGAAAACCTGCGGAATACGCTCCGTGCAATACACCTGCTGCACGCCATCGCGATATTCATACACGCCGATGTTCATTTCCGTGCGGCTCAAAACATACGACATTTTGCGGTCGTT
The DNA here is from genome assembly GCA_934643185.1 of uncultured Eubacteriales bacterium. Lineage (GTDB taxonomy): Bacteria > Bacillota > Clostridia > Oscillospirales > Acutalibacteraceae > Hominenteromicrobium. Next base: position 28,300 of record CAKUBN010000014.1, on the reverse strand, counting down.
GTTCACAAGGCTGCCGACCATCTCATTGATATACCGGCTGAGTGCGGAAAATTCCCGGCTGCTCTGCACGTTGACTTTCTCATCCAAATTGCCCTGCGTGATATTGCTGAGCTTGCTGTTTACACGGTGAATGTTACGGATGACATAGCGGTTCACGCAGTTCGTGACGAAAACCGTCAGCGTGCCGCACACCAAGATCAGACATAGCGTAAGGCTCAAAAGGTCGATCGGGATGCGCTCATACATCACATCCGTTGGCATGATGAACCCCATATAGCGGCTGTCGATCTTTTTGAAAACGCAGAAGTAAGATTTTCCCTCTATGTTCGCATGAAAGCCGTGTGCTTCCTTCTGCATGCTTTCCGGCGGGATGCCGAGCTCTGTCACAGTCTTCCCCATCATATCCGTATTTGTCGCGCCGATGACGGACTGCGTTTCGGCATCCACGGCGCAGTAATCGATCTCCGGGCTGATATCCAGCTGCTGGAAAATATACGAAAGCTCGTTTTTCTCCGTGGCCTCCGTCACAAGCTTCGGGTCCTTGCCCACCTCCACAATGAACGAGCCGTCTGCGCTCCACACCGCAGAATACTGCATGTTTTTGCCCTCTGCGGTGTTTGGGCGGGCCTCCTGCACAAGCTGCAGCGATTTGTCCTCCAGCATCGGCTCAAAAAACGCCATTTGCTCGCCGGAGGAAAACGAATAACCGTAATATTCCGGGTTCGTGCCGGAAACGATGGTGCCGGTCTCGTCGAAAATATGGATCTCGCTAAGCTCCAGCAAATCCGCATATTTTTTCAGCTTCAAGGTATCATTCACAGCCTCGGGGTCCTTTTGCAGCAAGTACGCAATGGCCTCGGCGTCGTGCAGACAGGTCTCGTCGTATTTCTCCTTGATCTGCTTCAGCTCGCTCTCGTTTTCCTTGATGATCTGCTCCAGGCGCACGAAGGTGCTTGCCGCCGTATCTTCCACGCGGCCCTGCTCAATGGCAATTTCCGCAAAGGCGATCACCGCAAGAATCACCAAAGCCATCACGATCGTCGCACTGCGAATATATCGGTTGATGATTTGCTTTAGAGACTTCATAGGTTCACCGCCGTTTCGTTTAAGTTTACATAAAATTGGGTTAATTTTAGATACTATGTTTGAATGTAAGTATAACACGTGTCCTTCGCTTTGTCCAGAAATCCGAGGTGAAAGTACAAATTTCACTTGCTTTTTACAATAATTCACGTGTTTCGCGCAAGCATTGCAAAAGCGGCAGCTGCCTTCTGCGTTCAGCTGCCGCTTTTGCTTTGAGTTCCTATGTGATTTTGCTTTTCGGGCGTTCGGCCGATTTGCCGCCCCGAATACAGTTAACGGTTATTGATTATTTTTTCTGCGCTTCTTCGCAAAAATCGTCATGCCGGCCGCCGCGCCGCTGAGGCCGAGCAGCGCGAACCACACCGTGTAGTTTGCAGTATCGCCCGTCCTCGGGTTATTCTCCGCCACATTGGGCTTTGGCGTTGCTGTGGGCACTGTTGTAGGAATCGCCGTCGGCGTTGCTGTAGGTGCCGTTGTGGGCTCTGCTGTGGGCGTGGGGCTCGGTGTCGCCGCAGGCTGCTCCGTTGGAACCGGCGTCGGTGTTGCAGTCGGCTTCGGGGTCGGCGTGATTTCCGGCAGAAGCTTCGGAATGACTGTGTCTTTTTCGTTGATCTCCGTTTTTGCAGTATCATCCGCGAAGAACTTATTGCAGTCCTCGCAATGCCAATATTCTTTGTTGCCCTCCGCTTCAGTTGTAGCCGATTTTTCGGGAACATGCGTAAGGGCTTCGTGATGATTCGGGTCTATCGCGCCGTATTCCACGCCGCAGAATGTGCACTTCGCCTTCCCCACGCACGTCGCCACACCGCCGGTGTGGTTCGAGATCACTTTTTCGCAGTAATCGCAAATATGATCTTTATTCGTGTCTTCGTGATTGGAGATCGCCTTTTCACAATAATCGCAGAGGTGGTCCTTGTCGGTATCCTCGTGGTTCGTGGCTAAATTCTGCCATGCCAGTACCGGCAGTCGCGGGCCGCCGGCTGTCAGCTGCTTGCTGCTGCAATCGGTATCCCACGGGTGTTCGCCCTCGGCGCGGCCATTGATGAGCAGCTCCAGCACCGTACCGTCGGCAAACTGCGCCGCGGCCTTCGGCGTTGTATTGTTGATCGTGCCTTCCCCGCTGCCAACTACTTTCAGCCCTAAACTGTCCGAATAATAGCAGTTTTCAAAGGTCGGAGAATCGCTCTTTATCGTGCCGCAGATACCGCCCGCCTTGAGATTGTTCTCCGCGGTCACCGCACCCACGCTATAACAACTGCATACAGTTACGTTGCCACCGTTCGTATAGCCTACGATGCCACCGGCATTGCCGTAGTCGGCAACATTTACTTCACCGATATTGATGCAGTCCGCGATCTGACCTCTGTTGATTCTGCCGACAACGCCGCCGCAGCCCACATAATCATATTTATCGGGAGTTAATTTTGGGCCATCCACCTTGCCGGTATTGATGCAGTTCTTTACGATACCACCAGACATGTTGCCCACTATGCCGCCGGCTGCGGAATTTCTTATATCGATCATCGTAATATATCCGTCATTGCGGCAGTTCTCGACCGTCGTATCGGTGATCGCTCCGGCAATACCGCCGATATCACCGCGGTCATAATCGGTTATGATCCGGCACATGTTGCGGCAGCCAAGTATCGTCGAGTTTGTGGCCGCACCCGCAATGCCTCCCGCCATGCCGTTTGCGCCGTTATTGGGATTCGCGCCGCGCCGTATATATCCGTTCACCGTCACATTCATGACTGTGGCGCCGTCGATGGAACCAAACAGACCGGCTAAGCATTCTTCATCGTACGTATTATCAACCACTAGGTAGTACAGTCCCTTTACAGAATGTCCTGCGCCGTCAAAAGTACCGCTGTATGAACTTATGAAATCTCCCATTGGGGTCCAGCGCTCCGGCGCGGCATTGCTGCCGCCCGTGTAGTTTCCGTCATCGTCAAACGTGCCGTCGTTCAGCACGATGTCACTTGTCAGCACAGCACAAGCAGAGCGATTCTGCGTCTGCCCGTTCGAGCCGTTCACGATGTCCCGGAACAGTTTCAGCTTTTCTGCCGTGTCGATCTGATAGGGGTCTTCCGCTGTGCCGTTGCCGGTGAGCCGAACGAGCCACCGGGCTGTGAGCGTAATATTTTCCGTCACCGGCGTACTGAAATCATAAGCCTTTCCGTCTTTCAGCCACTCTACAAAGTCGTAGCCTTCTTTGGTGGGGTCACCAGGTCGAGAAGCCGTCTGTCCACGCAGTACCTTCTGTGTCGATAAAGTGTCGCTGCCTGTGTCAAAAGTTACGGAACACTTAGCACTGTCATCAATGCTGCCGAAGGTGGTATTTATGTTGCCCTCAAATACCGTACCTGACTTTTCGGAATCTGCTCGAACAGTACCTTCGTTGCGCAGCGCACTGCTATCTCCGGCACAATTTGCAATACGCCCACCATTGGCAACCATGGTACCCGCATTACACACACCGCCTGCACCTGTCCAATTTGGGCCTACACACCCCTGAATACTACCACCATTCATGGTAAATGTTCCTTCGTTATACACACCGCCGGCGTAACTGCCACTAAAAGAAGTGACACACCCCACGATGCTGCCGCCATTCATGGTAAAGCTGGCACCCCTGTTTATAAACACGCCTCCGGCGTTGCTGCTTCCCATTGCTGGAACTCTGCCGCCGGTAATCACACCACCGCTAACAGCATGCCCACCTGTGGCTGTGTCATCCCACGACCACAAATCGCCGCCGGTGAAATAATGAACTTTGCCGGGGTCACTGTCCTCCAGTGTCAGAGCCGCTCCTCCCCGAATATGGAATATAATATTGCTGCCGTTGCTCTGAATCACATGTCCGTTCAGGTCAATCGTCACATTTCCTACAATGTCGATTCGGCTCGAAATCGCCACGTTCGCCATCAACTTGACTGTGCCGCCGTTTGCAACAGCAGCAATCAATTCGTCCGCCGTTGTGACCTCTGTCGCTGCGGCAGCGGGCGTTTCACCCTCACCATTTAGCACCACCGGCGAAGCCTCGGGCTGCGCTTCGGAAGATTCACCCTCCGGCTGTTCTTCGTTCTCTTCGCCTTCCGGCTCCGGCGCTGCGTCATTCACAAGCGGTTCGCTGCACTTTCCGCAGTTTTCCGGCAAAGCGCCTTCTGCGCCGCAGACGGGGCAGTCTGCGTTCATGCTTTCTGCCGTGCAGGCCGTTTCGCAGGTGCACACGGGCAGTTCTTCCGTTTCGCCCTCGGCAAAAGCGCTGATCGGCACAAGGCAAGTCACCATGCACAGGGCAAGTAAAACGCTAAGCAGTTTTTTCTTCATTCCGTTTCCTCCTCTTCGTCCGCTTTTGGCGGGTGTTTTTCTTGTTTTGCTTTCCAGCGGATGCAAAGTATCGTCAGCACGGCGCCGAGCACGAACGCAAAAATGCCGACAAGCACATACATTTCTGCGCCGCCATGCAGAAGCACCGTGCCCGCGCTGCCCGCAACGCTCGATATACCGGGCGGCTGCACGCTGTGCACCAATGACGCCGTGCACACAAACAGCATCACGCAAGCTGCAGAAAGCCCGGTCGTGCGGGCATTTTCCCACCTGCGGCGCAAAGTGTGCGTGCGCCGGGCAATTTCACGAAGGCGCGCCTCGTTGTCCTGCATCCTCCACCCTCCTTTCACGGCTTTTGGGATGTTCTACTTCTATAAATACCGGTTTTGGGAAATCCTTTCAGGTCATTTTTAAATTTTTTCAAAAAAATAAGCTGCCCCTTTCGGAGCAGCTGGTGTAAAGCACATTCACTTTGTAAAGGCAACTCACTTGCTAAAACTGCAAAAGCAGCTTTAGTTTTGGGCGCAGACGCTCGAGGATAAACAGGCAAACGATGCACACGGACGGGAACAGATACCCCACCATGCGCCACGCGCCCTCGGCCGTGACAAGCAGGTTATAAATAGCATGGAAGCCAACGCATGCGCCGAGCGTGCCCACCGTGCCGGTCAGCGCCAGCCAGTGGCGGCGGAATACGTAAGAGATCGCGCCGCCCTCAAAAATGCCGCAGAGAAGGTGCAGCGCCCCAGCCGAAATACCGCGGATGAGCAAAAACGTGAAGTTCTCCGCGCCGTTTTCCGCAAGGTAGCAGACATTTTCAAATGTCGCAAAGCCTACCGCTATCGCAATCGCCGCAGAGGGCAATCGCTCTGCCTTTGGCTCGAAGATCCAAAAGTACAAAAGCAGCGGCACGAGCTTCATCACCTCTTCGCACACGGGCGTGATCTCCATGGCGGCAACAGCGGCATTTGTGCCGTAAACGCGCATGAAAAAGCTGCTCACATACGCCGAAAGCAGGCAAATGCCCATGCCGATCGTCACAAACAGTACGAAAACCCGCGCCCTGCCCTTGATGAAAAACGCTGAAAGCAAAAGCGGTATTGCAAGGCAGATGAAGACATTCTCAATGTACGTCACAGCTTTTTCACCTCCCGCAGCGTCAGCGGCAGCAGTGCCGAAAGGCAAAGGGAAAGCGTGATGTCCACAGCAAAATAGAAATTGAAGTGTGTGTAATCCGTCATGAACATGGAAACGACGTACAGCGCGATCTGCAGCGTCATGCCGAGCAGCATGCAGATATCCACCCGCCGGTTCTCCGTTTTACGTCGAATGCGCAGTACCGAAATGTAGGCGTTCGCGCCAAGCGTCACCGCCAGTAAGCCGGACATGAATCTGGACGGGCCGAAGATTTGAAACACCATCACAAGCACTGCCACGGCCGCCGCACTCAGTGCCGCCGGCAGCGAAAACGCAGGGTGCATTCCTTTAGACCGTATGATCTGCACCGATAAAAAGAACAAGTACGAAGCAAGCCATGAGATCTCTGCCACATAAAACACCTGCGGCACCTTGCCCGTAATGGCAAGGTACAAAACGTAGTACAGCGTACCCGCCGCAAAGCAGACATACCCCAGCGCCAAAACGAGCGGCCGACGGTCATGAAAACGCACAGCCGCCGCAGCCGATACCGCTGTCATGCACAGAAAAAGCGTTACCTGAAAGATGTTGTCGATCACTTCAAAGTTCATCGCTGTCCTCCCCGTGCTTTTTTCTGCGGCGCAGGCGGTACAAAAGCACCGTGCAGCACACGCCGAGCAAAAAGGATAACACGCCCATCAAAATGTACCCAAGCGCCGCGCTGTCGCCGATGAGGCTCGCCGCGCCGGAGGTATGGAGCACACCGCCGCCGGAGAGGCTTCCCACAAAGCCCGGCATTCCGATGTCGAGCCCTACGATGAACACAAGGCACGCTGCGGCACAGAGAAAATCAAGCCCGTGCTGCTTTTTCTTTTCGCGCTCCGCCTTCAGCTGTGCTGTGCGCTTTTGAATCTGCGCCATGCGCTCGTCAGTCGTCCGCATATCGGAACCCCTCCTTTTCCAAAATCGTTTTCAGGCTCTGCTTGCCGCGGTGGACAAGATTCGTCACCTGCTGCTCATTTTTGCCCATAACGGCCGCCGCACTGCGGTAGCTCATCTCTTCAAAATAAACGAGGTACAGCGCCTCGCGGTATTCGGCTTTGAGCTTGTCGAGCGCCTCCGTCAACGCCCTGCGGCGCTCGTCGCGGTATAGGTTCGTGTCCGCCAAAGCCTCGCTCTGCGGCTCAAACGTCAGATCATCCAAATGCAAAAACAAAATGCGGTGCTTCTGTTTGTGGCGCAAAGCCAAATTGCGCGCCGTTTTATATAGGTACGCCTTAAAGCTGCCCGCACCCGAAACAGGCCGCGCTTTCGCAAACAGCCTTGAGAACGCTTCGATCATCAAGTCTTCGGCTTCGTGCAGGTCTTTTACGTAGCCGTTTATGTACAGCGTCAGCGCATCGCCGTATTTTTCCACAAGGGGCTCGGCGGCTTTTTCTTCGCCGTTCAGATATCGCTCGTAAAGCATTTCATCCGTATCCATTTGCCTGCCCCCTCTGCGCTGCGCCGTGCTTTGCTTTCAGTATATAGAAAAGGCTGTCGTTTTTCAAGAAATTTTCCCGAATTTGTTCGCGCTTTGCAAATATCACTCGTAATTCTGCAAAAAAGGCGCGCCGATTGCCCGAGTTCTTCCGACAATCGACGCGCCAATACTTTATTTTCCGCTGAAGTTCAGCAGCTTTTCTTTGTGGATGAAATAATATGCCGCACCCGTCACATCCGCGAGGAACCAGCCGATCGGCACCGACCACCAGATGCCCACAACGCCGACAACAGCGGACAAAAGATAGGCCAGCGCTACACGTGTGCCGAGTGAGATGACCGTCAGCACCACGCTCATGCCCGGCTTTGCGACTGCGCGATACAGTCCGTAAAGCAGGAACAAACAGCCGATACCGCAGTAGAACGCACCCTCAATGTGCAGGTAGCGCACGCCTTCGGCGATGATCTCCGTCTCCCCCGCTTCCACAAACAGCATCATAAGCGGCTTTGCGAACACAAACACCAAAGCGGATACGATCACGCAGAACACAACGGATACGAGGACCGCACCCTTTAATCCCTTGCGGATGCGCTCACGCTCGCCCGCGCCGTAATTCTGCGCAATGAACGTGGAAAACGCGTTGCCGAAATCCTGCACCGGCATGTACGCGAATGCGTCGATCTTCACCGCCGCCGCAAACGCCGCCATCACCGCCGCGCCGAAGCTGTTCACAAGCCCCTGCACCATCAGAATACCGAGGTTCATCACGGACTGCTGCACGCAGGTCAAAATGGAATACCCGGCGATTTCTTTGATGCGGCTCGCGCGGATGGGGGCACGGCTGCACAGCACGCGCAGCTGCGGGCATTTAATAAGCGCATACACCATGATACCGATGCCGGAAGCGTACTGCGCGATGACCGTCGCGCCTGCCGCGCCCGCAACGCCGAGATGGAGGCCAATGACAAACCACAAATCGAGCGCAATATTCAAAACCGCCGAGACCGCCAAAAACACGAGCGGCACAACGGAATTGCCCACCGCACGCAGATAAGACGCGAAGTAGTTATATAAAAATGTCGCAAAAATGCCCGCAAACACGATCGCGAGATACGCGCGCATATCGCCCCAAACATCGTCCGGCACCTGCAAAAAGCTCTTGATGAGGTCAAGACACGCAAATGCAAGGCCGTTTAAAAGCAGCGTCACGCCCAAAATGAGCACGAACGACGCACGCACGCTTTCTTTCAGTGCGTCTTCATCCCGCTGCCCAAAGCGGATGGAAAACAGCGCGCCGCTGCCCATACAGAGCCCAAGCAAAATGGATGTTAAAAACGTCATCAGTGAAAACGACGACCCCACCGCCGCCAGCGCCGTCTTGCCGAGGAACCGCCCCACAATGAGCGTATCCGCAATGTTGTAGCACTGCTGCAGCAAATTGCCGAGGATCATCGGCAGCGCAAACCACAGCATAGACCGCATCACCGGCCCCCGGGTCAGATCTTTGTTCATATCAAAACCTCCGCAGCGAATTTTATACGTCAAAAAAAGCCCGACACAAACGTGTCAGGCTTTTTGGTGCCGGCGACCGGATTTGAACCGGTACGATGTTTCCATCGAGGGATTTTAAGTCCCTTGCGTCTGCCGATTTCGCCACGCCGGCTTAAATTAGCCTAATTATCATAGCACATTTCAGCTGCAAAATCAAGCTATTTTATTCCGGCATTGAAGATTTTTCTGCTCGTCCGGGCAAAAGCGGCAAAAAGCCCGCCGCCGGTGCGGGACCGATGGCGAACTTTGCCTCATTCTATTCTATTTTTATGGCTGCTATGCGGAGATCAGCTCAAAACTGTGCCGTCTGCAAGGGTGATGGTGTAGCCGTTAAAGTTGATGGTACCATTGTTCGTGAGGCTCGTCACGGTGCAGTCGCCCGTCAGGTTCCAAGTGCAGCCGCTGTCGATCGTCACAACCGCGTTGTCGCTCACCGCTGTGCCGCCCTCGGCATTATCGATGATGTTGACCGTGCCGGTGAAAACACTGCCGTTTGTCAGCGTCATATTCAGCGTGGAGATGGTATCGACTACGATGTCGCCGTCCAGCGTCTGTGCGTCGGCCGTGAATTCTACCTGTGCGCCGTTGCTGCCTGCCGTACCCCAGCCGTGGCTTGCGGAGTTGCCCACAACACGCATCAAATACGCATCGTCGTCTTCATTCGTGATGTCCACATCGGAAAGCGTCAGCACGCAATGCGTGTTCGTAATGTAGAACATATCACCGTTCTGCGCTGTCAGGCTGCCGCCTGTCATGGAGAATGTGGAGGTGCCCACGTCCGCGTCGCCGCTCATGGACTGATAGATCATCACGTTGTGGACGTTCTCATCAGAGCTCGTGCCCTTGTCATCGCTCATATTGCCGGTAACAATGCAGCTATTCAGCGTAATGGAGTTTTTGCCTTCGATGACGAGCGCCTCGGAGTTGTTCGCCGTCAGCGTCGCGTCAGAAACAGTGATGTCCGCTGTGGAATAGACGGCCGGGGAATTGTAGCCGTTCGAGGTATACGTGCTGCCCGTCACGTTCACCGTGCCGCCGCCTCTGTCGGAACGGATCGCCGCGGAGGAATTGCCGGAGGTCTCAACAGTCAGGTTGCTTGCGTTTGTCGTACCGCCGCCGGTCGTCTGGATGCCGCCGGAGTTATCTGCCGTCGTTGTGATGGTCGAATCCGAGATGTTGACCGTTGTGCCGCTGCCATAGCTGAACACGCCGTTGCCGTTCTGTGCGGAGGAAGTGACCGTCGCGTTCTTGATCGTCGCCGATGCGCCGTTTGTAACAAGCAGCGCGGCGTTTACGCCGTAGAAGTCACCGTTTTCGGTGTTGGAGGTCGCGCCCGCGCTCTTATCGACCGTGACACCGTCGAGCGTTACCTCAGCGCCGTCCACGCGCAGTGCGTTTTCGTCGTCGCCCGTGGAGGTGTACGTCTCACCGCTGTACGTGCCGTCTTCGCTGCTGGTCGTTGCGCTGTCGCCCTGCGTCACTTCGCTGGAGCCGCCGAACGAACCGCCGGGGCCGCCTGCATTGCCGCCGTTGCCGCTTTCAAGCGATACAACGATGACCGTTTTCACGCTGCCGTCTTCGTCAAACGTGATCTGCAAAACGTCGCCTTCTGCAATGTCGCTGACCTCTACCGCTTCGGAATCCTTTACAATAGATGCATCGGAAAGGTCGAGTTCGATCGTTTCATCGCCTGCCGTAAAGGTCTTGGAGGAACTGCCCGGCATACCGGAGGGTGCGCTGCCGTCCGAACCGCTCGGCATCTCCGGCGGCGTGTTGCCGTCGCCGCTGTCGGAATCGGAGCCGGAAGGCATTTCAGGCGGTGTATTGCCATCCGCGGAATCGCTGTCCGTGCTGCCGGAAGCATCCGGCGGGGTCTGGCCGTCTGTGCTGCTGTCGCCGTCCGGCTTTTCGGGCGGCGTGCCCGCATCATTGTCGGAAGCATCGCTGTTATCGCTCGAATCGCTCGGCATCTCCGGCGGTGTTCCGCCGTTATTTTCGTTTTCCGTCAGCTCGCCAAGCTGCACCGTCACGGTGGAGCCGTCTACCGCGGTCACTTCACCGGCGACTGTGGTTCCGGCATATTCCGACGTTGTGTCGCTCGCGCTGCTGCTTGCCGCTACGCTGGTCTCCGCTGCGGAAGTCACTGTGCTCTGGCTGCAGGCCGTCATGGAGAGGATGATCGCTGCTGCACACATTAACGTTACTAACCTTTTCATTCAAAATCGCTCCTTTATGAATTCAGCTTTAAAAGCTTTCTTCTTGATTTGTTGGCTTTATTATAGGGACGCAAGATTGAAGTTTCATTGAAAAAGCTTAAATTTTCAAAAATAGATCAGCCCCTCGTATAACACGAAGGACTGACCTAAATTTGTTCTTATTTTTGGATGGGCAGCGTCACTGCAAATTCGATTTTTCCGTCATAGCAGGAAAGCGCAATCTTGCCCTTGTGCGACTCGGTGATGGCCTTTGCAATCGCAAGGCCCAAACCGAAGTGGCCGTCGTCGCTTCTTGCGGCATCTACGCGGTAAAAACGCTCAAAAATGTGCTTCTGCTGCTCCGGCGGGATCGGCTCGCCGTCATTGACGACGGAAAGCTTCGCCGCACCGTGCTCGGCTTTCAGCGTGACCTTGACGCTGCCGCCCTTTTTGCTGTGGCGAATGGCGTTGTCGATCAAAATAGACGTGAGCTGCTTAAGGCGTCCTCCGTCGCCGTTTAGGAAAACACCGTCGTCAATATCGGACACCAGCGTCAGGCCCTCTTCAAACGCGACGCTTTCAAACGGCAGCAGCTCGCCCGAAACAATGCGGCTAAAATCGAGCCGTTCGGTTTGCGGGGCGATGCTTTCGGTTTTGGCAAGGTCCAAGAGCTGCTTGACCAGACTGCCCATGCGCTCGTTTTCATACTGGATGTTCGCAAGCCACCGGTTTTCGCCGATCTCGCGTGAGAGCAGCTCTGCGTTTGCACTGACGACCGAGACCGGCGTTTTCAGCTCGTGCCCCGCGTCGGAAATGAACTGCTTCTGCTTTTGGAAGTTCTCTTCAAGCGGCGCGACGATGCGCTTTGCAAGGAAGATCGACACCACAAACACCGCAAGGACAGCCACACCGCCGAAAATCAGCGTGTTGCGGAAAACCGTCGCCATGCCGCCCTGCATGATGGCGTTATCGATGAACGCGACGAGCGTATAGCCATCCTTCTGCACTGCAAGATACGTGAGGTTTTTGATTTTCCCCGTCTCCTTGCCGCTGTCTGCGATCTCCCGCGCATACGCTTCCAGCGTTTCGTCCGTGTACATCGTGCCAGAGTCGTTTTGAACTTCAAGCACATTGCCGTCGCTGTCGAGCGCCACGGAATAGAACGTCGAAACGTCAAACTTATGCAGCTCCTCGGGCGGCTGCTCATCGGGCAGCGGAGGCGGTTCTTCGCTCATGCCCGCGTTGTCGCTCGGCACTTCCTGCGCTGTGCCGTTTAATTGATATTCCCGCGTGTACTGCTCCAGCATCCGCCGGTTATCGGTGTTCATCTGTGCGTAGCTCGTTGCAAGGATGACACCAAGCGTGCCGAACAGCAACACGACGATCGCCGCCATGACAGCCAAAATAATTTTGATGCGTGACTTTTTAAACATGGGCGCACCTCAATTCGTACCCCACGCCGCGCACCGCCTTGATCTCGGTCTTTGCGCCGACAAACGCGAGCTTTTTCCGCGTGAAGGACATGTAGACCTCCACGTTGTTGTACTCCGCGTTGCTTTCATAGCCCCAGATCTTCACGGCAAGCTGCTCGCGCGTCAAAATCTGACTTTGGTTCGCGATGAGGTATTCTAAGATGTGCCACTCTTTTTCGCTTAAACGCACGCTTTGCCCAGTCGTCGTGCAGGAAAGCTCAAGCGTTTTGCTGTCGAGCGCAATGTCGCCGAATTTCAGCGTGCCATCCGGCGTGTCGATGTTGCGCCGCAGCAAAGCGCGCAGGCGGGCAAGTAGTTCCTTTGTCATGAACGGCTTTGTCAAATAGTCGTCCGCGCCGCTGTCCAGTCCCGTCACCTTGTCGTCCAGCTCTGCTTTCGCCGTCAGCATCAAAATCGGCGTGTGGATACCATCCTGCCGCAGCTTCCGCGCGATCTCAAAGCCGTTCATTTTCGGCAGCATCACGTCTAAGATCATCACGTCGTAAATTTCGCTTTCCGCTGCATTCAGGCCGGAAAGCCCGTCGTAGCAGCAGTCCACCTCATAGTTTTCCTGGCGCAGGATCTCACACAGCGCCTGCGCCATGCGCCGTTCGTCTTCCACAAGTAAAAGCTTCATTTTGACCTCCGTTCCGACACCGAAGCGCCATAAAAGTGCCCACAATTTTCATAATAAAATATTATAGCACAAATTATTGAAAATGGATTGAAAAATCGGAACGGATTTTTGCGGCTTTATTCGCTTACAGCTTCCAGCCGACGGTCTCCTTCTTGCCGCCGACGAAATCGGCGTAGATGCCGGGCTGCCCGATGAGCTCCTCGTGCTTGCCCTGCTGCACAATGCGGCCGTGGTCGATAACGAGGATCTGGTCGGCGTGGCGCACGGTCTTCAGTCTGTGCGCGATCATGATAATGGTCTTGTTGCGCGTCAGCGCTTCAATAGCCTTCTGCAGGCGGTCTTCATTTTCCGGGTCCACATTTGCGGTCGCTTCATCCAAAATGACGATCGGCGCGTTTTTCAGCATGGCGCGCGCAATGGAAATGCGCTGCTTTTCGCCGCCGGAAAGGCTTGCGCCGCCCTCACCGATGACCGTATTGTACCCGTCCGGGAGCGACTCGATGAAATCATCGCAGCACGCCGCTTTCGCTGCGGCAGCGACCTGCTCGTGCGTGGCGTTCGGGCTGCCGAACTTGATGTTGTTTTCAATCGTATCCGCAAAGAGGTAAACATCCTGGAACACGACGCTGATCTGGTTCATGAGCGATTCGAGCGTATAATCGCGCACATCGTGCCCGCCGATTTTTACGCTGCCCTGATCTACGTCCCAGAAGCGCGCGATCATGTTGCAGAACGTCGTCTTGCCGCTGCCGGAGGGGCCGATGACCGCCGTCGTGGTCTTATCCGGCAGTGTCACGGAAATGTCCTGCAAAATGGGCTTGTGCTCGTAGGAGAAACGCACGTGGTCAAAGACGATATCGTGCTTTTCGGGCGCGATGGCCTTGCCGTTTTCGTCCATACGCGGCATGTCCTCGGTCTGCACCGTACGGTCAATGGCGGCCGCCGTCATGCGCAGCATGGAAACACCCATGCCGAACGCCTTGATCTGGTTGAAAATAAGGAACGACATCACAAGCACCATCAGCGCGTTCGGCAGCGTCATCGTGCCGTTGATCCAGAAGAGGATCGCCGCCAGCATCATGCACACGCTTGCGATCTGCAATACCGCTTCCTGCAGCGCCGTGTACGGGGTCATCACCTTTTCCACGTTCAGGTTGCTTTGGCGGTTATACTCGAGCGCATCCTGCAATTTCTTGTCGCCCTTACCGGTGAGGTTAAAGGACTTCACAACGCTCATGCCCTGAATATTTTCGAGCACGGCCTCGGTCAGCGCGGTCTGCGATTTCTGCGTGTCATCCGCAATCATAGCGGACTTTTTCTCCATGGCGGAAACCGTCAGCAAATAAAGCACGATGCCTGCAAGAGAAATGAGCCCAATGCGCCAATCGAACACCAAAACGAGCACAGCAAACACCGCCGTCGTGATGAGGCCGCCGAGAATGTTTACAAGCACCATCGGCACCATGTTTTCAATACCGCTGATGACCGTTGTGCACACGCCAGAGATCTGCCCGAGGCTGTTCGCGTTGAAAAAGCCCATCGGCACGCTCTTTAATTTATCCGCAATCGAAATGCGGCGGTCTGCCGCCATAAAGTACCCGGCATGCGTTTGCAGCATTTTGGAGCGGCTCGCCGTCACAGCGCCGCCGAAAATCGCGATGAGCTCAAAAATGAGCGCGAGCCACGCGGTCTTGCCGCCGGTTTCTCCGCTCGTCAGCGCGAGCACCACAAAATAGATCGCCGCCACCTGGAACATCTGCAAAACGGCGTTTAAAAAACCGACGGCAACGGATTTATTGATGTTCTTCGTTTCCTTACCGCCAAAATTCCAAATTTTACGGAATGCTTCGATCATTCTGTATCACCATCCTTTGCTCCGATATGCGCCTGCCACATCTCGCGGTAGAGCGCACAGTCTTTCAACAGGGCTTCATGCTTGCCCTCGGCCTCAATGCGGCCGTCCTTCACCACCGCGATGTTATCCGCACCGGTGATGGTAGACAAACGGTGCGCAATGATGATGACCGTCTTGTTCTGCACAAGCTTTGCGACCGCCTTTTGAATGACCGCTTCGTTTTCCGGGTCAATGTATGCCGTCGCCTCATCCAGAATAACGATCGGCGCGTTTTTCAGCATGGCGCGCGCAATGGAAATGCGCTGGCGCTCGCCGCCGGAAAGGTGTGCGCCGCCCCCGCCGACCATGGTATCAAACCCTTTTTCAAGATCATGTATAAAGCTGTCGCAGCCCGCCGTGTGCGCAGCCGCTTCCACCTCTTTATCCGTCGCATTCATGCGGCCCATGCGGATATTCTCACGCACGGTGTCGTCAAAGAGGTAATTATCCTGCGAAACGTAGGCAATCTGGTCGTACAGCTCTGCAAGCGGAATGTCCTTCAAATCGTGTCCACCCATCGTGATCGACCCGTTCTTCACGTCCCAGAAGCCCGCAACGAGCTTTGCGAGCGTCGATTTGCCGGAACCGGAGGGGCCCACAAGCGCCGTCATGCCGTTTTGCGGAATATGCAGCGAAACCCCGTGCAGAATCTCTTTGTCATCGTGGTAGCCGAAGCTGACGTTCTTCACTTCAATATTGTGGTCATGGAATGTGACCTTCTCCGTGCCGTGCTGCTGTTCCTCAGCTTTCAAGATGTCATCCACCTGCGAAACCGTCGTGCCCACCTGTGCCAGTGTATCAACAAAGTTGAACGCTGCAACGATTGGCGCCGCCATGCCGAGCGACAAAATGATGACCGTCACGAATGTCTCTACGGAGAGCGAGCCGTGCGTGTAGAACAGCCAGCCGAACGGCAAAATCGTCAGCATCTGTGCCGGGAAAAACGCATACGCCATGGACATGCCAAGCTGGCTGCGCTTCATCCAGTCGAAATAATACTGTGCGTTCGCGCGCACCTTATCGATAAGCTTTGTGTAGGACTGCTTGCCCTGGTTGAACGCCTTGATGACTTCAATGCCGTTGATGTACTCGATCATCGAGCTGCTCATTTCAGTCGTCGCCTTCACCGCGCCCTCGTAATCCTTTGCGTAGCCGCCCATCACGCTCATCATAAAGATAAACGCCACCGGGAACACC
The DNA here is from genome assembly GCA_934643185.1 of uncultured Eubacteriales bacterium. Lineage (GTDB taxonomy): Bacteria > Bacillota > Clostridia > Oscillospirales > Acutalibacteraceae > Hominenteromicrobium. The sequence continues at coordinate 12,321 of CAKUBN010000014.1, read as the reverse complement.
GCAAGCGAAAGCAGCGCCAAGCGCCAATCGAGGATAAACAGGTAAAGGACCGTCAGCACCGGCGCGACGATGTTCGCCGTCATTTCCGGGAACAGGTGTGCCAAGGTCGTTTCCATGCTGTCCACCTGGTCTACGATGGTCTCCTTGAATTTACCGCTTGAGGTGTCCATCACGGTGCCAAGCGGCAGACGCGGCAGCTTTGCGAGCAGCTTTTGGCGGATCGTCTTCAAAATGCCGAATGTCGCCTTGTGCGAAATGGACAGCGCGCCGTTATACAGCACGGTGCGGATCAAAAAGCCCGCAAGCGCCGCAATAAGCCACGGTATGTACGCTGCCGTCGCCCTTTCCCCGGCTATCAGTAAAACGATGATCTTCGCCGCTGCAAAGTACGGCACCATGCCGCACGCAACGCCGACCACGGCAAGAATAACGGCTGTGATGAGCTTGCCGTGCTCCTGCTCACCCAGCTCCCAGATCCGCCCTACGGGGCTTTGTTCTTTCATCTGAGATACCTCCTGTGAATTAGTATCGGCTAACCGCCGCTTTTATGAAAAGGCTGCCGCAAATAAACAACAGCCTGTTTTCCGAAATTACAATTTATCCGGCGTGAAGATTGCGTAGAACCCGGTGCGATGGTATTTGCTCAAAAGCTCAATGTACTGCATGGCCTCCTCGCGGCTCATGCCGTGGCGGATGACCTCAAAAAGGCTCTCAAAGCGCGAGGTCGTCACAATGTGCAGAAGCTTTTCTGTCATGGCGTCACCTGTATGCGTGGGGTAGCCCGTCGCTTCCATATATTTATACGTATATTCCACCTCTATGCGGACAAGCTCATCGATAAAACGATGAAACCGCGTGCCGTAGGAAGAATCCAGCAGCAAACGGAACGCATCCAAGTGGTCGTACATGTACGCCACCATTTCCGCTGTGCCGCCGTCGGCATATTCCGCCATGTGGGCATCCTGCGCCGCGCTGTCCATGTGTGTGAATTCCTCCTGAATGAGCAAAAAGCGCTCGATCATTTCGTTCAGCGCCGGCTCCACAATGGCGGAAAAAAGGCCCTCTTTGTCGCCGAAGCGCACGTATATGGAATTCGTGCTCGTGCCGGCTGCCGCCGCAATGGTGCGCAGGGAAGCTTCCTGATATCCCTTATCCAAAAACTCCTGCTTTGCACACGCCAATATGCGCTCTGCTACGCCTTCGATCTGCTTTGCCATCTTGTTTGCTCCATTCATAACGTCGTTATGAAATATATATCCGTAAAATCAAATGTCAATAGGCGAATCGAAAAACGTACACGTAAGCCCGAATTCTGCGCTTTCACGCTCCTTCCATTGCCCACAAAAGGCTGATTTCACAAAAATCGCAAATTTTTCAACTTTTTGCATTTACAAACATGCGCTTTATATTGTATACTATGATAAAAGACCGGGCGCAAGGCGTGCCGGAATATTCCATCTATAAGGAGTTCGTATTATGTACTATCTTGGTGTTGACGTAGGCGGCACAAACATTGCCGTCGGTATCGTAGACGAAAACAACGCGATCATCGCAAAGGCTTCCCATCCGACGCCCGTTCCGTGCTCGGAAGACGCATTCTGCGATGCGATTCTCGCTGTATGCAACGATGCACTTGCAAAGGCCGGCTTGACCCTCGACGATGTACCGTGGATTGGCATCGGCTGCCCGGGCACCGTTAACCGTGCTACCGGCATCATCGAATTTGCTAACAACCTCTATTTCAAGAACTTCAAGCTCCGCGACATGATGGCAGAGCGCACAAACGGCAAGCTCGTCATTCTGGAGAATGACGCTAACGCAGCAGCTTACGGCGAATATCAGGCAGGCGCTCTTGCTGGCGCAGACAATGCACTGGCTATCACACTTGGCACAGGCGTCGGCGGCGGCATTATCATCAACGGCAAGGTCTACTCCGGCAGCAACTTTGCCGGCGGCGAGATTGGCCACACCGTCATCGTTGTTGACGGTCGTCCCTGCACTTGCGGCAGACACGGTTGCTGGGAGACCTATGCTTCCGCAACGGGTCTCATCAAAACCACAAAAGAGCACATGAAAGATGCCCCGAAGGACTCTCCGATCTGGACAATTGTTGACGGCGACGAGTCCAAGGTTAACGGCAGAACCGCATTTGACGCTATGCGCGCAGGCGACCCGGTCGGCAAGGCTGTTGTTGACGAGTACATCAAGTACCTCTCCGTCGGCCTCACCGATATGATCAACATCTTCCAGCCGGCTATCCTCTGCATCGGCGGCGGTATCTGCAACGAGGGTGAAACGCTTCTCGCTCCGGTCAGAGCATTCATCGATAGAGAGCAGTATGCTATGAACTCCACGAAGAAGACGAAGGTCTGCAAGGCGCAGCTCGGCAACGACGCCGGCATCATCGGCGCTGCACTGCTCGGTAAGCAGGAGGACTGATTTTTCCCATGTCTCTTACAAAATCCGTGTTCGGCACGTTCCCCTGCGGGAAAACGGCTAACGCTTATACGCTGAAAAACGCGTCAGGCGTGACGCTTGTGCTCACAAACTACGGTTGCCGCATTTTACAGCTTTTAACACCGGACAAGTCCGGTAAGCTCGGCGATGTCGTGCTTGGCCACGCCACGCTCGAGGAATACTTTGGCTCCGACTTTCAGGGCACGTTTGTCGGCCGCTACGCAAACCGCATCGGCGGCGCAACGCTCACCATTGACGGCGTAACGTATGCACTCGATCAAAACGACGGCGCAAACACGCTGCACGGCGGCACAAAAGGCTACCATCAAGTACTGTTTGATGTGAAAGAGTCGAACGACGGCGATGAACCGTCTGTCACGTTCACACATGTCAGCCCGGACGGCGACGAAAATTACCCCGGCACACTGACCGTTGAAGTGCAGTACACTTTGACGGCTGACAACGCCGTGGAGATTACCTACCGCGGCAAGACCGACCGTAAGACAGTGTTCAACCCGACGAACCACTCGTTCTTCAACCTGAAGGCCGACGGCTCCAAGGACGTGCTTTCCACGCTTGTGACGATTCACGCGTCTGAGGCAACGGCGGTCACAGACGACCTCATTCCCACCGGCGAATTGCTGCCCGTAAAAGGCACGCCGCTCGATTTCACGGCTGCAAAGCCGCTCGGGCAGGATATGTTCGCGGATGACCACCTCATCCAGCTCTGCGGCGGTTTCGACCACAACTTCTGTGTGGACGGCGAGGGCATGCGCGAGATTGCAGTAGCCTACGAGCCGGAAACCGGCCGCGAAATGACCGTCTATTCCGATATGCCCGGCGTGCAGCTGTATACGTTCAATCGCACTTCCGGCCTGAAGAACAAAGACGGCAGCGACATGGTCCCCCACGGGGCACTGTGCCTTGAGACACAGTTCTACCCGGATTCCGTGCATCACGAGAACTTCCCGTTCCGCTATGTCACGCCGGAGAAACCGTTCGAGTCCAAAACAATCTATAAATTCACTGTGAAATAATGTGGGAGGGCTGCCGCAGGGCGGCCCTTTCCGATTTCATCGCCTGCGGTTTTCCGCGGCAAATTGCAAGGAGGTCATTTTTTGAAAAAAGAAATTTCATGCGGCGCGGTCATTGCGCGGCAAACCGAAAACGGACGTGAAATTCTGCTCATCCGCCATGTAAACGGCGGTCATTGGGCATTTCCGAAAGGCCATATGGAGGGTAATGAGACCGAAAGCGAGACCGCCTTGCGCGAGATCCGCGAGGAGACCGGCCTTACAGTCACGCTTGATACCGGCTTTCGCGCTGTCGTCACTTACTCCCCGAAGCCGGACGTCATGAAAGATGTCATCTACTTTGCAGCCGAATACATCGGCGGCGAAGCACACCGGCAGGTAGAGGAAGTCACCGAACTCTGCTGGGTACCGGCAGAAGAAGCTGCGGCGCACATCACGTTTGAAAACGATAAAGATGTGCTGAGGAAATACAGAGAATATTGCAAAGCATAACAAAAAGAGCGTGCAAACTTTCATCTGCACGCTCTTTTCTTATGCTCATGTAGCTTTTAAGCGAAATTACTTAACGATCTCGCCCTCAACGGTGCCGCCGAGTGCCGCTGCGTTGGACTCATCGGTGTCGATGTGCATAGCAGCCGCATACTTCGGGCTGACACGCACAACAACGTCGCCGAAAATCACGCTGCGCTCGCCTTCCTTGCCGACCTTAACGGAGACGATCTGCTTGTCTTCCACACCGGCTGCCGCTGCCTCTTCCACGTTGAAGTGGATGTGGCGCTTTGCTGCGATGACGCCCTTTTCAATGACGACTTCGCCTGCCGGGCCCTTCAGCGTACATCCCGGGGTGCCCTCAAGGTCGCCGGACTCACGGATCGGTGCTGCAATACCGAGCTTGCGTGCGTCGGTCAGTGCAACTTCAACCTGCGTCTCCGGGCGCGTCGGGCCAAGGATGGACATAACAAGGGAACCCTTCGGGCCGATGACCTCTACCTTCTCGTTGGAAGCGTACTGGCCGGGCTGAGAGAGCTCTTTCTTAACGGTAAGCTTTGCGTCTGCGCCAAAAAGCGTCTTCAGATCCGCTTCGGACACGTGAACGTGACGTGCGGAGGTTTCAACCATAACTTTCATTTGAAAATACCTGTCCTTTCCGGATTTTGTATTTCTATTTTACTACGAACCGACAGAAAATACAAGTTTTGGGCTATGTTTTTTCTCCGATTTATGATAAACTTAATGCAGAAAAGACCGTAATTTGGAAAAACGAGAAAAGCCGGTGTGAAATATGTTTGAAAACTGGGAAGAATTGAAAGAAAACTGCCTGAACTGCCGCAAGTGCAGCCTGTGCGAAGTGCGCTCCAATGTCGTGTTCGGCGTGGGTAACCCGTGCGCGAAGGTCATGTTCATCGGTGAAGGCCCGGGCCGAAACGAAGATTTGCAGGGCGAGCCGTTCGTCGGTGCAGGCGGTCAGCTGCTCGATAAATACCTCGCTGCCATCGACCTCGACCGCCGCACGAATATCTACATTGCAAATATCGTCAAATGCCGCCCGCCGCAAAACCGCGATCCCTTGCAGGAGGAACAGGAAGCCTGCATGGACTGGCTGCGCAATCAAACCGCCCTGCTGCGTCCGAAGATCATCGTATGCCTCGGCCGCATCGCCGCCATGCGCATCATCAAACCCGATTTCAAGATCACACGCGAGCACGGACAGTTTTTCAAAAAAGGCAATATCTACATGACGGCAACCCTCCACCCCGCCGCCCTGCTGCGCAATCCCGCACAAAAGCCCGCCGCGTTCGACGACTTTTTAAAGCTCCGCGATAAGATCGACGAGCTCGAGGCGGATATTTCCAAGGCATATTAAGTTACAGCAAAAAGACTGCTCCGTTTTTCCGCGGAACAGCCTTTTTTACTGTCGATTTTATGTATTTTTAACCTTTTTCCAATACAGCGCGTGGAACACAAGCCCGATTAAAGCGGAAGCACCCGCCAGCAGATATGTCACAAAATAGCCTGTCCCGGTTGAAAGCGCACCCCATACGGCAGAGCCTGCGCCGTACCCGACATTTCCCAAAAGGATAAACGCAATGCCTGCCAACCCTTTGCGGTCACTCGGCACCACCGCAAAGCTTTCCGCCTGGTATATCTGTGTGACCGCTGTGAAGCCAAGCCCGACCAAAACCGCTGAAAGCAGCATCAGCGCCATATTATCCACAATCGCGATCATTGCCGTACCGACCGCCGCCAGTAAAATGCCGATGCACGTGCAGGTCTTTTTCGGCATAAACCACAGCGCACGCCCCAATAATAATCGCGCCGCAATACACACGCCCTGATTTACAATGAAATACAAACTGATCTCCTGCAAGCCACGGCTCAGCCCGCACGGGGTAAGAAAATTGCCGACTGCGCTGTTGTTGAAGTTCAGCACCGCATAGACGAGCATCGGCAAAAGCGCAATTGCGATCATCGCTTTATTTAATTTGCTCGAAGTCTTCTCCTGCACCTTTTCCTTCGGGCGCTCATAATGCTCTCCGATAAACCACGTCAGCACAAATCCCGCGCCGCCCACAACGGCAGCCGAAGCAAATAATACTGTCGGACCGAATGCTTCGTACAATGCAAGCCCAATGCTTGGCGTTACTGCAAAAGCAAGGGCGCTGGAAGCTCCGAAAATTCCCATCGCATCCACCAAAAGGTCGTCCGGGGAAACATCCGAGACCACCACGGGCGGTATCGGAAACAAGATGCCGGTCGTCAGTCCGCACAATACGCGCAGCACGAACATCCATGTCAGGTCGCTCGTAAAGCAAAACAAAAGCGTATTGATAAAATACAGCCCGCTGCCAAGCACAAGCAGCTTCTTGCGTCCGAAGCGGTCTACGATCGGTGCGGTGACAAGATTTGTAAGCATCATCAAGACCGTCAGCCCTGTGATCATCAGCCCGGTCAGCGCGTTGCTGCCGCCGAGGTTCAGCACATGCACCGGCAGGATCGATTGAAAAATGCTCGTGGGGTAAGATTCCAAACAACACAAAAGGTTGATGAGAATGAAATCCCTACTCCATAGCCTGCGCGAAAAAATATTAGACTCCATGTTTTCCTCCTCTTTTTAAATCACAAGCAATATGTTATCGTTACCACATTGCATATAAAAGCAAGCTGTCATAGACAGCCGCTGTTTTTACTTCTGTAATACGGTGCCGCGGTCAATATACCGCATCCCCACTTCCTCCACGCGTGGTGCAAGCTCGGGATTTTCCATGCGGGATAAAAGCAGCTCTATCGTGCGCTCGCCTACCGTTTCCAAGCACGGCTCTGCGGAGTTGATCGGCGGTGCAAGCATCTGCGCAATGTAGTTATCGTGTGCAGAAATGCTCATGTCCTCCGGCACATGCAGCCCTCTTTTGTGCAGCGTCTGCATCGCGCCCGCCGCCAAAATATCCGCCGAGCAATACACAGCCGTCGGCGGCTCCGACAATGCGAGCAAATGCTCCATGCCCGCCGCACCCGCATCTATCCTGTAAGAATCTGTCCGTTCCAGAATCTGCTCCTCACGCGGAACGCCGCCCTCCTCCATTGCACGGCAAAAGCCCGCAAATCGTTCTTCTTCCACATTCCCTTCCGGCTTCGGGCCCAAAAATGCGATGCGCCTGTGCCCCTTTTCGAGCATTCTGTGCGTGGAAAAATAGGCACTCTCTTCATCCTTAAAGCAAATGTTATCGACATACGGCAAAAAGTACGGGCGTTCGATCGCCGCCACCGCAATAGAGCGCTTGTGCAGCAGCTCTAAATGTTTTTCCTTAAAATACATATCCGCAAGAAGCACCACACCGTCCACACGCAGACCGATAAACTGGCGGATAAGCTCTTCCTCGTCACGCACCTCCACACGGCTCTGCATCGTAAATAAGCGATAACCGTGTTTTTCTGCCGCCATCATTAAAGATTTATTGATCTCCTGATGAGGGTTGCCGCCGTTTTCCAGCATCACACAGCCGATGATGCCGCTGCGGTTCGTGATCAGCGCGCGCGCAAGTGTGTTTGGCACATAACCGAGCTGCTCCACGGCTTCCTCCACACGCTTTCGCGCCTCGGGAGAAACATATCCCTTGTTGTGGATAACGCGCCCAACGGTGGCAATGGAAACCCCCGCCGCTTTCGCAATGTCCGTCATTTTCGGTTCCATTCTGTCCTCCCTATCCCTTAAAGCCTATGTGTTATCGTTAACATAGTACCATGTACACGCATTTCTGTCAATAGTATTCGACATGAATAAGCAAAAAAGCTGCTCCGTTTTTACGCGGAACAGCCTTTTTTCATTTCAATTATAAACTCGCTTAAAACTTACAGCAGCTTTGCGCGGAGCGCTTCGCCGCTTTCCGGGTGGAGATACGCCGGAGCAACGTCAAAGACGGTCTTGCAGCCCACCTGACCTTCACTGTGCATGCGGTATGCCGCGCGGGCAAACGCTACGAGCACACTGGAAGTGAACTCCGGGTTGGAATCAAGCGTCAGCTTATACTCGATGATGTGCTTGTTTTCGCCATTCAGGCCCGTCACACCGGTGCGGAACACCATGCCGCCGTGTGGAATGCCTGAATGGTCGCGGTCAAGCTCTTCCTGGCTGATGAAGTGTACGGTCGTATCGTAATCGGAGAAATAGTTCGGCATCGTGACGATGGCTTTCTCAATGGCAGCCTTGTCCGCACCCTCTTTGGCAACGACAAAGCACTCTCGGGTGTGCTTCTCGCGCGTCGTCAGCTCCGGGTTCTCGCCGCGGCGCACGCTTTCAAGCGCGCTCTCCACCGGGATAGTATACTGGCGGGCATCCTGTACGCCGGGAATGCGGCGAATCGCATCGGAGTGACCCTGGCTGACACCCTTGCCCCAGAACGTGTAGTCTTTGCCGTTCGGCAAAATCGCCTGACCATAGAGGCGGTTCAGAGAGAACATACCCGGGTCCCAACCGACGGAAATCATGCCGAGGTGGCCGCTCTTCTTGCAGGCCGCGTCTACGTCCGCAAAATGCTCCGGGATCTTCGCGTGCGTGTCAAAGCTGTCGATGACATTAAAATACTGTGCAAGCTCTGCGGTTTGCTTCGGCAGGTCGTTCGCGCTGCCGCCGCACAGGATCATGATGTCAATCTTATCCGTCATGTTTTTTGCCTGCTCTATAGAATAAACCGGCACGCCGGTCTTCGTTTTCACACTGTCCGGGCTGCGGCGTGTGAAAACGCCCACAAGCTCCATATCTTCCGTGTGGGAAAGCGCACTTTCCACGCCGCGGCCAAGATTTCCGTATCCGGCAATGCCGATTCTAATCATTTTTATCGCTCCTTCATGTATCTTTCAAAATCATAACAGCGCAAGTTAGTTTACACTACGATTTCAATTTCCGTATCTATTATACGCAAACGCACGATATTTTGCAAGAGAAAATGCAGGGAAACTTGAAAAAGCCGTCACAAAACAGCTATTTTCTGTCTTGTAACGGCTTTTGTCTTTTTAGTTTTAACGCAAAATCAGCGAATGTTATACACGCTGCGCATATGAATACCGTTCGCGTCACCGCTCACAATGCGGATGCGGCGCTCTTCACCGGCTTCGAGGTCGAAGTAGTTGTCTTCAAGCACCCAGTCCTCGTTCTCGTTCAGTACTTCCACGCTCTTCGCGTATGCCTTTGCGGAAACGATAATCTCATCACCCTCCACACGGCAGGAAAGCTGCGGGTCGATGTAATCGTAATACTTCGGCACGGAGAACAGCACGGTGGATTCGGAGATCATCTCGCCGTTCCGGTAGCACACATAGTGCACGTGGTCGGTGAACATGTTCGCTTCCGGCAGTTCTACGGTATCGAGCCACACGGTGTCCATTGCGGGCACGGTGATTTCCACCTCGCCGCCGTCGCGCAGAACCTCGGAGCGGTTATTGCGCAGCTCCCACTTCACGGTGACCGTCTGCGGCTGCATCGTCTCGTTGGAGACGTTCAGGCGGATGCTCTTTACGGTGTCGGTGTTCAAGTCACGACACTCGCGGTTCGGGTTCGGGTCATCCAAGAAGCCCTTCTCTTCGCAGGAGAGCAGCACCGGCGCGAAGAAGCGCTTTTCATAGTAGTGCAGCGCCTTCCAACGGCCGAAGTAGTCGATAGACGACCAAGAAGCAACCGGCCAGCAGTCGTTCAGCTGCCACACGATCGCGCCCATGCACTGTCCGCGATGACGGCGCCAGTGCTCTACGCCGTACTTCATCGCCTCGGCGCTCAAAAGCTGCGAGGTATACAGCAGCGTGCCAAGGCCCGCAGTCGGGTAACGGTACGTCTGGCCGAGATATGTCATGATCTTGCTGTTCGCCGCGTTGTTGCGCTGATGCTTCTCCATGACATAGGAGAAAATATTCCTGTCTTCCGGCTCCGTGAAGGATTCGACCGTTTTCAGCGTCGGGAACGCCTGGAAGCCGAACTCGGAAACATAACGGAAGTTGTGGTTGCGGTAGTCCGTAAACGGCAGGCTGCCGTGCCAAACGTCCCAGTAGTGCACATCGCCGCGCGTCTCGTCGGTCGGGTTGTCAAAGTCGCCGCCGGAGGACGGGCTTGAGGGCCAATAGTACGTCTGCGGGTCAAGCGCTTTTACAGTCTTCGGCAGAATGTACTCGTAAAGGCGCGTGTAGTTGCCCTTCTGCTTCGGGGTTAGCTCCCACATCGGCGGGTGACCCGTCGGATTGTTCGGCATCAGCGCCAAACCGCCGAAGAATGTGAACATCTCCATCTCGTTGTTGCCGCACCACAGGCCAAGGGAAGCGTGGCTGCGGATGCGTTTGATGTTATCGTTGAACTCCGCACGGAGATTTTCTTCAAACTCGTCGCTCAAATTGTAATGTGCGCAAGCGAACATGAAGTCCTGCCAAATGACGAGGCCCAACTCGTCACATACATCGTAGAATGCATCGCTCGGGTAATGGCCGCCTCCCCATACGCGCACGCAGTTGTGGTTTGCCGCCACAGCCTGCTCAAGGAGCTTTCTCGTACGCTCCGGGCTCGTGCGCGGCAGAATGTTGTCCTCCGGGATATAGTCCGCACCCATCGCGAAGAACGTCACGCCGTTCACTTCATGTGCAAAGCTCTCGCCGTACCGGTCTTTCTCGATGTGCATCGTCATCGTGCGCAGACCGATGCGCTTTTCCCACGTATCAACGGTCTCGCCGTCACGCTGTAAATCGACACGCACCGTGTAAAGCGGCTGCTCGCCGAGGCCATGCGGCCACCAAAGCTGCGGGTCTTCCACCACAATCTCCTTCGGGGAGCCTGTGTAGACCTTCTCCTCGCCGTTCGGCGTCGTGAGCGTCACGGTGTAGGTCAGCTCCGCGCCGTTTACAGTCTCGATCTCCGGCTCAATGCCGAGCGTCACGGTGTTCTCACCGTGCGTCTGCTTCACGTATGTGCTGATGATGCGGCCGCCGTTCACGCCGCAAAGCATAATATCGCGCCAAATGCCGGCATCAGGCAGGCGGGGACCCCAGTCCCAGCCGAACATGCAGTGCGCCTTGCGCAGGTTCGGGAAGCCGACCATTGCGTCGTCGCTGCCGCCCGCGTGGCAGATCTTATCCTGCTCTTTGATGTACTTTGTCGGCGAGTGAAACACGATCTCAAGCGTGTTGCCGGTCGTTTTCAGGCTATCTTTTACGTCAAATTCCCACGTGCGGTGCATGTTGCACACGCTCGCGATTTTCTCGCCGTTCAAAACGATGTCGGCAATGGTGTCAAGGCCCTCGCAGCGCAGCAGGACGCGCTCGCTGTTCAAAACGTCCGCATTCACGTCGAACGTCGTATTGTAGCGATAATCCTCGTCCATCAGCGCCAACGCTTTCATCTCGTTGTCGCGCCAATAGGGGTCTTCCATGCGACCCGCGTTCAGCAGGTCATTGTACACGGAGCCCGGCACGGTCGCGGGAATCGTGTCATTTTTTCCGACGGTCGTCAGCTGCCAGCCGGAATGTAAAAGCTGTTTCTTCATTTCTTTTATCCTCTCATTTTATCCGTCAAAACGCGCGAATTTCTTCACTTTCGTTTTAATCGGTCTATATGCAGTATAGCACCGGTTCCACAAATTGTAAAGCGACTGCCCCTCCTTTATTCCGGTAAAGCAAAAAATTCGCAAAATACCGAAAACTCCATCGATTTTTCGTGTAGTTTTCAGGTTAAAAAGCGCAATATCCTTATTCTAAATAAACCGATTTATAGAACTCCCCATCGCCCATGTGTCCGTCAGTAGCGTTGAACCGAAAATCTCACAAGTATATCGCTCATCCACAGGAGATAAATTCAACTATTCCAGTCTGCTCGCCGCTTCCGATACACTTTTCTAAAGCAAATTGAACTCTTTTTCAGTCTCATCATATCATATTCGCCTGCACTGCACAAGCAAAATATTTCCGGATATAACAAAAAAGCACCTACAAAACGTAAGTGCTTTCTTTCTGGAGGTGACACCCGGATTTGAACCGGGGAATCAGGGTTTTGCAGACCCTTGCCTTACCACTTGGCTATGTCACCATTTTGAAAAAGACGCCTTATCTTCAGCGTCTTTTTCTTTTGGAGCGGACGACGAGGCTCGAACTCGCTACCTCCACCTTGGCAAGGTGGCGCTCTACCAGATGAGCTACGTCCGCATATGGTGCCTCCGATCGGAATCGAACCAATGACACGGGGATTTTCAGTCCCCTGCTCTACCAACTGAGCTACAGAGGCAAATGTGGCGACCCGGAACGGGCTCGAACCGTCGACCTCTAGCGTGACAGGCTAGCGTTCTAACCAGCTGAACTACCGGGC